>JACNJL010000057.1:0-127139 GCA_014382585.1 Limisphaerales bacterium
CCGTCGTGCCCCAAGATAAAGCCCGCATCCGCACCCAAATCTCCGCCGCGCACACCCGGGAAGATCTCGAATTCGCCATCGCCAAGTTCGGCGAGGTGAAAACTGAAATGGGGATTTAATGACCAAACCCCAATGACCAAACCCCAAGGAATGACCAAATCCCAATTCCTCAAAATTACACCGGCGATTCGGGATTTGCACATTGGGATTTCCTTGGGATTTGGTCATTGGTCATTGGGACTTTCCCCGTCATTGGGACTTTGAAAAAATGAACAAAGCCATCTGTTCATCCATCATCGACGTTGTCGGCCACGCGCCCATCGTGGATCTCTCTCGCCTCACGGCCGATATCGATGGGCGCATCCTCGCCAAGCTGGAATATCTGAACCCCGGCGGCTCGAAGAAGGATCTCATCGCCCGGGCGATTATTGATTCAGCCGAAAAGAAGGGTCTTTTACAGCCGGGGCAAACTGTGATTGAACTCACCAGCGGCAACACCGGCAATGGGTTAGCCATGATTTGTGCGGTGAAGGGATATCCGTTTATCGCGGTGATGTCGCGCGGCAACACCCCCGAACGCGCGGCAATGATGCGCGCGATGGGCGCCACGGTTGTGCTCGTCGAGCAAGGCGATTCCAAGGCAGGGGTTACCGGCGAAGACTTGGATCGCGTGGAGGCCACAACCGCCCGCCTTGTCATCGAGCACAATGCTTTTCGCGTGGACCAATTCAAGCGCGAGGAAAATTCGCAGGCGCACTACGAACACACCGGCCCGGAATGGCTCCGCCAAACCGACGGCAACATCGATGCCTTCTGCGATTTTGTGGGCACCGGCGGCGGCTTCGCCGGAGTGGTGCGCGCGTTCAAAGAGCACAATCCGGCAATCGGCTGTTACATCGTCGAGCCGCACGGCGCGGCCAAGCTCGCGGGTCAATGCATCAGTTGCTGCGCGCACGTGATTCAAGGCGGCGGTTACGCCAAGGATTTGCCGCTGATTAATCAAGACCACGTCGACGGCCATCTCACGGTGGAGGACGCGGATGTCACCGAGGTCACGCGACGGCTCGCGCGCACCGAAGGCATTTTCGCCGGCTACTCTTCCGGCGCAAACATCGCCGCCGCATACCAACTCTTGCGCGGCGAGTTCAAAGGCAAAACCGTTGCCGTCAACATCTGCGATTCCGGCCTCAAATATTTGAGCACGGATTTGTGGGACGACGAACTCAGCACGCCCGCCTAGTTGCAAAAAACAATGGCCACCGAAATCCAATCATTGGAGGCGCGGGCGATGGCGCTGGCGCGCGAGCTGCAAACCACCGCCGGCACGCTCATCACGCCCGCCGAACAGGCGCAGCTCGATGAACTTTCCGGAATGCTCGAGCATCCGCCGGACAAGGTGACCGTCGCCCAGCTCACTGACCAAGCTTTCCGCCCGCGCTCGGCCTCGCGTGGCATTAGTCAGTTTCAACATTTGCTTGAGACGCGCGGCATCCCGCGATTCTTTGGCCCGCTCGACAAGCTTGGCCTGCAAATGCTCCGCCGCATCGGACAGCTGGTGGCGTTCGTGGCATTCCCGCTGTCGCGCCGCAAGATTCGGCAGGACACCGCCGATGTTATCCTGCGAGCCGAGCCTCCGCCGCTTACCGCGCACCTCCGCCAACGCCACGCCGAGGGGCTGCGAATGAACGTCAATCTTCTTGGCGAAGCGGTGCTCGGCGAAACCGAAGCCGCCCGACGCCTCGAACAATATCTCGCCACGCTCGCCTTACCCGAGGTCGAAGTGGTGTCCGTGAAAATCTCCACGCTCTATTCGCAGGTTAACCCGCTCGCGCGCGAACACACGGTCGCCGTGTTGTGCGGGCGATTGGAAAAGCTTTTTCGTGCCGCTGCCGATCAAACATTCACCCGCCCCAACGGTGATCGCGTGGCGAAATTTGTCTACCTCGATATGGAGGAATACCGGGACATGCACCTCACCACCGCCGCGTTTATGCGCACGCTCGATCGCGATGGGATGGAAAACATCAGCGCCGGCATCGTGTTGCAGGCGTACCTGCCTGACGCCCATGCCGTGCAGCAACAACTCAATGCGTGGGCGCGCGCGCGCGTCGATGCGGGCGGCGCGCCCATTCGGTTGCGGTTGGTGAAGGGTGCGAACATGGAAATGGAACGCATCGAGGCGGCCATCGGCGGTTGGCCGCAAGCGCCGTTCAATGTGAAAATCGATAGCGATGCGAATTTCAAACGGATGTTGCACGAGGCGATGCGCGAGGAAAACATCGCCGCCGTGCGGCCCGGCATCGCGTCGCATAATCTCTTCGACATCGCGTATGGCTTACTGCTCGCACAGGATTGCGGCGCGATTCACCGCGTGCGGTTGGAGATGCTCGAGGGGATGGCCAGCCATCAACGCCGCGCCCTTACCAAGCACGCGGAAAATATTCTGCTCTACGCGCCCGCTTGCCGCGATGAGGAATTTATCAACGCGATTGGATATTTAATTCGCCGACTGGACGAAAACACCGGGCCCGATAATTTCCTGCGGCACGCCTTCCACATCAGCGTGGACGACCCCGAATGGTCGCACCTCGAAAAAATATTCAGCGATTCCGTGCACCGCATCGAAAGTTTGCCCAATCATCCCAATCGCCAACAAGATCGGTGCGAGCCGCCCACCACGTCCAAGCTCGCCGATGATTGGCGCGAATTCACCAACGAACCCGACACCGATTTTTCATTGCCGCAAAACGGCGAGTGGGTCGAGGGCATCATTGCAAAATGGAAACCGCGCTGCGGCGATGACGCCACAAACATCCCGCTCATCATCGCCGGCGAAGCCGTCACCGAAGATCGATCTATAATAGAGAGCACCGATCCGTCGCGGCCGGACACCATCATCGCCCGCACGCCGCAGGCGAATGCTGACGACTTGCGACGCGCCGTTGCCTGCGCCCAGGCGGATCCCGCCGGTTGGCGTGCGATGCCGATGGCCGAACGCAATGCCATCCTTGCCAAGGCCGCGCAGTGCATGCGGGAAGCGCGGACGGATCTCATTGGCGCGGCGATGGCCGACGGCGGCAAGATCGCGCCGGAATCCGATTCAGAAATTTCCGAGGCCATCGATTTCACGGAGTTTTACCCACGCACCGCGCAGGCGCTGCACGATTTACCAAACCTTACCGCGCGACCCAAGGGTGTGGTGGCGGTGATCTCGCCCTGGAATTTTCCCATCGCAATACCATGCGGCGGCGTGGCGGCGGCGTTGGCGGCGGGCAACACGGTGCTGCTCAAGCCGGCGAGCGACACGCTGTTGCCGGCGCATCTCATTTGCGAATGTTTTTGGAACGCCGGCGTGCCGCGCGAGGCCTTGCAACTGCTGCCGTGCCCGGGCCGTTTGGCGGGCAAGCATTTGGTGGAGAGTGATGACGTGGACGTGGTCATCCTCACCGGCGGCACGGAGACGGCGCAAACGATGTTGCGCGCGAAGCCCTCGCTGAATTTGCTGGCGGAGACCGGCGGCAAAAATGCCACCATCGTCACCGCGATGGCCGACCGCGATCAAGCCATCAAGCACGTGCTGCACTCGGCCTTCAGTCACGCGGGGCAGAAGTGCTCGGCCACGTCGCTGTTGCTGTTGGAGGCGGAAGTTTTTGATGACGCAAAATTCAGGCGCAGCCTGCGCGACGCGGTGGAGAGCCTCGCCGTTGGATCCGCGTGGGAGTTGCATACAAAAATGAATCCGCTCATTCGCCCTGCCAGCGGCGACCTCGCCCGCGCGCGGGAAGCGCTCGAGCCCGGCGAGCAATGGCTGGTGCCGCCGTTGCCTGCGGACAATCCGCACCTTGCCTCGCCCGCGGTGAAATGGAATGTGCAGCCCGGCAGCCACGCGCATCTCACGGAACTCTTCGGCCCGATGCTCAGCGTGATGCGTTACGAGAAGTTGGATGACGCCATCGATCTCATTCACCAAACCGGTTTCGGCCTCACCTCCGGCATCGAGACGCTTGACGAGCGCGAGCAGGAATTTTGGCAACGCCGCGTGCGTGCTGGAAATTTATATATCAACCGCCCCACCACCGGCGCCATCGTGCTGCGCCAACCCTTTGGCGGTATGGGCCAAAGCGCTTTCGGCCCCGGCATCAAAGCCGGCGGGCCAAACTATGTGGCGCAGTTGATGGATTTTGAGGAGAGGAATGATACACGTGCTGCCACGGACTCGCAGGCTCGTCCCTCCAATCAACCGCAATGGAGGGACGAGCCTGCGAGTCCGCATAATTTTTTAAAAGCCCTCGCCATTCGCGTGCCTTCCGTGGAATCCGCGTTGCGCAGCTACACAAAACAAATCCAAGACGAATTTGATGCCGAGCACGATCACCTGCGTCTGCTCGGCCAGGACAATCTCCGCCGCTATCGCCCCATCGATCGCCTCTGCATCTGTCTGCACGCCGACGACACCCAACTCGAAATCGCCGCCCGCATCGGCGCTGCCATCTCGGTGGGGTGCGAAGTCTCCATCACCGGCCCCGGCGCGGAAGACTGGCGTGAATTCGCCCAAGTTGTCCCCGAACCCGCTGTCAAAAAATTTGACCGCCTCCGCTACGCCAAGCCATCGCGCGTCCCCGAAGCCATCCGCCAAGCCGCCAACGAAGCCTGCATCTACATCGCCGACACGCCCGTGCTCGCTGAAGGTCGGTTGGAATTATTGTGGTACGTCGAAGAACAAAGCCTCTCCCACGACTACCATCGTTACGGAAATCTCGGGCCAAGGTTTGACGAGCAGCGCAACGGGCCAGTTAACACAATCGCAAGGTAGGGCGGGGTGCCCACCCCGCCGCGGCGCGCCGGGACAGCGTGCCCTACCTGGTTCACAATGGTTGAAAAATATACCCGCCCAGAGAATAATTTGTGTTGATTTCCCATGGCGTTTGACTGATAGGGACGCCGCTTGAATTCCGATTTAAAAATAGAGGGCCTGGACTGGCGTCTGGGAAACGGCCCCGTGCTGGCGACCGCCATCCACGCCGGACACCGGCTGCGGCCCGGCATGGCGGGTTGCCTGCGACTGCCGGAACCCGATCGGCTGCGTGAGGAGGATCCGTTTACCAATGAATGGACAGTGATTGGTGCGCATGGGTTGGTGGTGGAATGGTCGCGATTTGATGGCGACCTCAATCGGCCCCGGGAGAATGCGGTGTATGCCGGACCGGAAGCCGCGTGGGGTTTGGATTTATACGAGGCGCCGTTGCCGGAGGTCGTTCAGCAAACGGCGCTGGATTTTTACGATGCCTTTTATGAGGCCGTGGCTTTCTTTGTGGACGCGCAGTTGAAGCAACATCGCCACTTGCTCGTGCTCGATCTGCATACCTACAACCATCGTCGGAATGGGCCTCAGGCCGACTCAGCGAATTCGGAGACGAATCCGGAGATCAATCTCGGCACCGCCCGGTTGACCTGCCCCGAACAATGGGCGACGGTGCTGGACTCTCTGGAAAGTGCCTTGCGGGCGGAAGGTTTGGACACACGCCGCAATGTGAAGTTTCAGGGCGGCCATTTTTCCCAGTGGCTGAACGGGCGCTGGCCCGGCCGCGTTTGTGCGGTGGCGGTGGAAGTCAAAAAAATGTTTATGGACGAATGGACGGGCATCCGTGATGACGCCACCTTTCGGCGGATCACGAACGCCTTGGACACCGCCGCATGGTCCGCCGAACGGGCGTTATTGAATTTGAACTGATGCCTGCCCGCACCCCCAGCCCGTCATTGGACGCCGCCTTCGTGGAGGAGATGGCCCGATTGTGGCGCGACAACAAGCGGATCCATCGCCGGCTCCCTTTCGGAGGGCTGTTGCACATCGATCGTCAACTGCCGTTTCTCTGTGTGTATCGTGATCCGGTGGGGATGGAGGATGAAGGCACCGATTGGCTGGTTCGCGGTGAAGCCTCTTATTTAATTTGCTCCGCACACAAAAATCTCCGGCGGCCATTGAACGCCCTTCTTTCAACGTTGCTGCAGGAAATGAATGAAGCCTTTGGCGCGTCGTTGGTGTTGGAACTCTGGTCCGGCGACCATCATGCCGTGCCAAAGAAGACGGAGAGCACGGAGGCATTTCGCCCCGGGTTTACCGTGCACGCCGTTCGGCATTCTGGAAAAACCGTGGAAGCGTTGGAGCAAACGCTTCGCAAGGTGCGCGTGCTCAAACAACCCGCTGAGGTGCGCGTTCAACATCACCCGCGTTCGTACCCGATTGATCTCCCGCCACTGCTCTCCCCCCGTCAACGGGAGCAATGGAATGTGCGGTTGATGGGCTTGGAGGTGCGCCCGATTTATCAGCCCCGTGAAAACGGGTTGCACGAGTACACCCAACTCCGCCGCCGCATTCACCGGGGACTGTCCCGTGGATTGCGTCAGGCCTTTTACGAATTTGCCCGATCACAAACCCCTCAGCAACCGCCGCATTTTCATGCGTTGGGCCCCCGAGCCGTCACCCGCGCAGTGTGGGATGTCGACCGTCGACTGGCAGAGATCGCCGAGCAATTCGATTTTTTACTGCTCAGCACGCCGGTCAATATTCAGCCCAGCTGGCAGACATTTCATCGGCGTAAATTTGAACGGACTCCGGAATTTCAATACCGCCCGTTGCCCATGGATCCGGCACGGTTGAAGGGCGCGCTGTACCGCATTGATCTGGATCGCGTGGAAGACCCCACGCTTTCCGCCCTTTTTCGCAGTAAACGCACGGAACTGGATCGGCAGCTGACCATGCTCATGGACCGCGGGACGCGCAATTTTCTTTACGGCAGTCTGCAGTTGTTTGAACCGGTTGATGACGCATTGCTGCAAGCGGCCCAACGCATCCTCCACGCGCTGCCCGGACGCACTCGGGATGATCTCTCTTTTGGTCGCCTGCCGGCCGAGCAATACGTCCAGCGCGCCGAAGCGGAGATCCAACGCATGAAACGGTGCAATCCCTTGGTGCAGTCCAAGGTCATTCTGACAGATCAAGTCGCCAGCCTGATGGTTTCCGAAGGCAACATGCTCGTGCCCTCCCACGCTCGTCTCCCCGCCAATCGTCTGAATGCATTGATTCAGCATGAAGTCGGGACACACGTGCTAACCTACTGGAACGCCCGCCAACAACCCTTGCGCCTTCTGGCGTCCGGCTTGCCGGGTTATGACGAAATGCAGGAAGGGCTTGCCGTGCTCAGCGAATATTTTGCCGGTGAACTGACTGCGATTCGTTTGCGCTTGCTGGCCGGACGGGTCATCGCGGCGCATCATTTGCAGGAAGGCAGGTCGTTTGTGGAAACCTTTCGCGAATTGACGGGCCGTTGGGAATTTGAAAACCGCGCCGCTTATGGCGTCACCGCCCGCACCTACCGCAGCGGCGGGTTGATCAAGGATGCCATGTACCTGCGCGGCGTGTTGGCGCTGTTGCGCTACTTCGAAGCCGGCGGCGCATTGGAGCCGCTGTGGATCGGTAAAATCCACCAACGCCACCTGCCCATCATCGCCGAATTGCGACTGCGACAAGTGTTGCAACCGCCTCTTTTGATCCCTTCCTACACCGAGACGCCAAAATTTGCCGCTCGGCTTGAACGGCTTCAGCGGCCTTGTACGCCGTTGGACCTGATTGCCACGCCGCGACGACGGGCTTCCCATTGAACCCTTTTTTGCATTAAACTCCCCGTGAAACCTATGGATCGAATCCCAATAAAAATCGCCTTCTTCGTCAATGACCTGCTCACCGAAGAAGACAACTACACCACCACCCGTCTGGCCATGTACGCCCACAACCGCGGGCATCAGGTGTATTATCTGTCGCCCGACGATTTTGCGTTGGATCCGGACAATCAGGTCCGCGCCCGGGTGGTCAGTCCGCCGGCCCGAAAATTCAAAAGTCTCAAAAGTTTTATCACCAATGTCAAAAGCCCCAAAGCCTCGCGGGAACGCCTGACCCTGGGCGAGTTGGATGTGTTGTTTCTACGAAACGATCCTTCCACCGAACGGGCGTCCCGCAACTGGGCTGCCCAGGCCGGCATACTGTTCAGCCGCCACGCACTGCAGCACGGCGTGATTGTGCTCAATGATCCCAATGGTCTCATGCAGGCCATGAACAAAATGTACTTCCAGAATTTCCCCGAGGAAGTCCGCCCGCAAACACTCATCACGCGCGACCGCAATGAGATTAAATCCTTTGCGAAAGAATTCGGCGACACCGTCATCAAGCCGCTTCAGGGCTCCGGAGGCGCCAATGTCTTCATGGTCCGCAAATCGGATATTCCGAATCTGAACCAGATGATCGACGCGATTGTGCGCGACGGCTATGTCATTTGTCAGGAGTTCCTCAAGGAAGCCGAGCACGGCGATACACGCATGTTTCTGATGAACGGCCAACCCTTGCGTTTCAAGGGACGCTACGCCGCATTCCGGCGCGTGCGCGAGGGAGGCGACCTTCGCAGCAATATTCACGCCGGCGGCATCAAGGCCAAAGCGGAAATCACCGACAAGGAACTGGCCATCGCCGAGATCGTCCGCCCGAAGCTGGTTCAAGACGGGATGTTCCTTGTTGGACTCGATATCGTCGGGGATAAACTGATGGAAATCAACGTGTTCAGCCCCGGGGGATTGGGGAGCGCGCGCGAGTTTGAGAAAGTCAATTTTTGCACGCCCGTCCTCGACTCCATCGAGCGCAAGGTCCAGTACATGACCCACTACAACCGGGAATTCAACAACACCGGCATGGCGTGCCTGTAAACCGGCCCTACGCCGCCACAGACTCGCGGGCTTGTCCCTCCAATCAACCGCAATGGAGAGACGAGCCTGTGAGTTCGCAAACACACAAAGTTGAAGTATTCAAAGCCCTCGCCACCCGCGTGCCCTCCGTGGAGCCCGTGTTGCACAGTTACACCCAACAAGCCCATGACGAATTCCACGCCGAGCACGCCCGTGCTCGCTGAAGGTCGCTTGGAATTATTGTGGTACGTCGAAGAACAAAGCCTCTCCCACGACTACCATCGCTACGGCAACCTCGGCGCGCGGGGCAATGAAAAGCGGGCTGGGGTGGAATGATTCACCACAGAGGCACAGAGTTTTTTATTTTTCTCTGTGCCTCTATGGTTGAAAAAATGCCTGCCAAAGGGATGATGAACATCAGGTATCTTTCTCCGCCAGTTTTGGCCGGCGTGAATCCAGTGAAGCCCATCTTGGTTTCAAGAAAATCAACCGAATACCAATTCAGAAAGAATCCGATCGCAATGATGACTCCGAAAACACGCGGTATATTTTGCAATAATTTTCCCTTTGGTCGTGCGGGTTAATTACACTAAATCTTCACCGGTCGCATCGATTGATCCGCTGTTCGGCTTCGGCTCAGTTACGATCGATCCAAATATTAACATTCCAACACAACCCGCGAAGCACATGTACAAGCCATAACCTCTTTCTACGCCCATTGCTGCAGCACCGGCTTTCAAGAAAACAGGCCCTACGAACAAAATCACGACGGCGGCTAGAATTGAACAAGTAGCGTATCCTTTTCTGGAGTGAAACGCTGCAGCGGCGATGGCGACAATTGGAGCGAACAAAAGGGCATATTGTGCCTCGCCCATAGCACCTTTGGTAGTGGCAAACTGATATCCAGATATATTGAGACCGCCTTCACTTCCCAAGAGAGCTCCTAGCCCTCCTAAGTCCATTGTGATCCAAGGCAGAAAAAAGCCTATTAGAATGAGAGCTGCACACGCACGTGGTATTTGTTGCATTATTTTCCTTTTGTTATGTTGGCAACCATGCCCTAGCAGGAAGCCATCTGGTTTTTATGGTTAGCGTTGGGGTTAATTACTTTTATCAATCTTGTGGGGTTATATTGAGCCAGATTCTTCGGCATTATCCATATACACAATTGCTCCAAAGAGTTGCCCAAAAGGGGCTAAAATAGTCACCCAAAGACCGATTGACATAATTTGAAGCATGGAAAATTCGCCATCTCCCAGCTCCCCACTCAAAGTGCTGCGTAAGTCTACAAACGCCCAAATTACGATGCCCAAGATGAAAATAGCTGAAAAAATATGAAGCAGCTTCTTGTTAAAAATGGCCGAACTTACCCCAAGAATCGGGAAGAGCATGGTTCCATAAAGCCACAGAGGTTTTGATAATTCCTCCGCCTCGAGTGGACCCTCTCCCGCTCCTTCGGAGAAGGCATTTGCAAATGACTGTAATCCTGATTGCAGTCCCTGCATTTTATTGAACATGCTGTTCAATTCCATTCCGCTAAAACTGAAAAGCATGATATCGATCCAAGGCAGGAAAAAGGCCGCGACGATTGTTCCGCCGCAAATTCGCGCAACATTCTTATATTTATTTTGAATAGCCAAAACAGTTCTCTCTAACAAGCCAAGATAATAGCATGTTATAAAAAGTTTGCATACTGTAAAAACTGGGTAATTTTATAATGGTCAAAATTTCTACTGCGGATCTTAGCTTGATCGTCGTCTTGTATATGCCACACTCCGTCGTGACTTTGTTGAAATATATCTCATGGGTATGGCTTGCTTCAATATGCCTGCTACCAGCCGCTGATCTTGAACGGATTAAGTACAATCATCCCGGGCTGAAGGTGGACTTGGGGGTGGGGCTGTGGGCTTGGCCGATGCCGGTGGATTGGGATGGAGACGGTGATCTCGATTTGGTGGTGGATTGCCCGTGCAAGCCGTACAACGGGATTTGGTTTTTTGAAAATCCGGGAGGCAGCAAAACGCCGGTGTTTAAGGCGGGCAAACGGTTGCGCGGGTCGCTGCGTAATATTCAAGTGAGTTGGGTGGACGGTAAGCCGCGCTTTGTTTTGCCGGGAGCAGAGGTGTCGGCGGACCTCACGAAGATTACAAAGATTTATCCAACCGCACGCGTCGAACGGCATCGAAAGATTCGCGCGAACCAATGGAAGTACGTGGATTACAACGGCGACGGCGCGCTGGATCTCGTCGCTGCGGTGGGCGTCTGGGACGATTACGGCTGGGACAACGCCTATAACGCGAAGGGCGAATGGACCAACGGCCCGCTGCACGGCTACCTCTATCTGATGCTCAACGAAGGCACGACGGCCGCGCCGAAGTACGCGGCGCCCGCCAAGGTGCAGGCCGGCGGCAAGCCGGTGGATGTGTACGGCCGGCCCTCGCCGAATTTTGCGGACTTCGATGGCGATGGCGATCTGGATCTGCTCTGCGGCGAGTTTGTGGACAGCTTCACTTATTTTGAAAACACCGGCACGCACAAGGCCCCCAAGTACGCCGCTGGCCGCAAGCTCACGCACAACGGCAAAACGCTGACGATGGAGTTGGAAATGATCCTGCCCAGCGCGGTGGATTGGGATGGCGACGGTGATGTTGATTTAATTGTGGGCGATGAGGATGGCCGCGTGGCGTTGGTCGAACACACGGGCAAGGTGCGCGATGGGCTGCCGCAGTTTTTGCCGCCGGTATATTTTCAGCAGGAAGCCGATGAGGTGAAGTTTGGCGCGTTGTCCACGCCAGTAGGGTTTGATTGGGATGGCGACGGTGATGAGGATATTATTTGCGGCAACACCGCCGGCCACATTGCGTTCATCGAAAATCTCAGTGGGCCGAAAGTCGAACGCCCCAAGTGGGCTGCGCCGCAGTTGCTGGAGGCCGGCGGCCAAACGCTCCGCATCATGGCCGGTCCGAACGGCTCCATCCAGGGTCCGTGCGAACGCAAATGGGGGTACACCACGCAGACGGTGGCCGATTGGGATCACGATGGGCTGCCGGATTTGATCGTTAATTCCATCCTCGGCAAGGTCGTGTGGTATCGCAACGTCGGCACGCGACGCGCGCCCAAGCTGGATGCCGCGGCGCCCGTGGAAGTGGAATGGCGCGAGGGCAAACAACCCGCGCTCAAGTGGGGCTGGATGCGGCCGCAAGGCAAGGGCCTGCTCACCCAATGGCGCACCACGCCGGTGGCGATTGATTGGAACGAGGACGGCTTGACCGACCTGATCATGCTCGATCACGAGGGTTATCTCGTGCTTTTTCCGCGCGCCCGGCGTGATGGCCGGGTGGTGCTTGATGCGCCGCAGCGCATTTTTGAAACTCAACAGCCCGGCTACGTGCGCCTGAACACCCGCACCGCCGGTGGCAGTGGTCGGCGCAAAATCTGTGTGGTGGACTGGGACGGCGACGGCCGCCGCGATGTGCTCGCCAACAGCCCCAACGCCGAGCTTTGGCAATCCACCGGCTCCCGCGAAGGCATGGTTCGTTTGGTCAATCGGGGCACGTTATTTGAGCGCAACATTTCGAGCCACACCACCAGTCCGACGGTGGTGGATTGGAACGGCAACGGCGTGCCGGATTTGTTGGTGGGCGCGGAGGATGGTTTTTTATATTACGGGAGGAACACAAAAAGCCAGAAATGAACACGGATATTCACGGTGTTCAGGATTCAATATCCTAAATATCCTGCTCATCTGTTTTAATATACGCACCGTGCAAAGTCTCTCCGCAGGCGTGGCAGTGGACGGCATCGGTTCGATGCCCTTCGACTCCGCAGTTGGGGCAGGCGCGGGTGTTGGGGGCGTGCGGGCCATCGACGCGGGTCATTTCGGCGGTGACGATGCCGGTGGGCACGGCGATGATGCTGTAGCCCATAATCATCACCACCGCCGCAAGGAACTGCCCGAGTGCCGACGTTGGGGTGATGTCGCCGTAGCCCACGGTGGTGAGCGTGACGATCGCCCAGTAAATACTTTTTGGAATGCTTTCAAATCGTTCGTTGCGCGGCTTCGTTAACACCCCTTCGCTCAGCAACACAGTTTCGGTTCGCTGATCGGTAAACTGTACGTGTGCCATCGGGATGGGGTCGCCTTGGTTGGAAACGCTTGTGACCTCGGCAACGTGATTGCGTACAAACACCGCATCGCCCTGGGTGAGTTGACGGGGTTCCTTGATGGTTTCGTGTTGGCCTTCCACCAGATACATCACCGCGCCGATGATGGTGGCCAGAATAACCACGGCCATCAGGAACACGGTGATCTTGGCAAAGCTCGCGCGCAGAGCGTGCATGATGGTGCGGGCGCCGCGGACGTATTCGATGAGTTTTAATATCCTGAAAATGCGCAGCACTCGCAGCGCGCGGACGACGAGCAGATATTCGAGATGCGCACCGGGGATGAGGCTGAGGTAAGTGGGCACGATGGCCAGCAGATCGATGACGCCAAAAAAGCTGCGCGCGTATTTGGCGGGCGAATCGACCGACCATAACCGCAACGCGTACTCGATGGTGAACAGAATCGTGAAGCCCCATTCAACAGCGTCGAGTGTCTTGGCCCAATGTTCCATGCCGGGCACGGTGATAAACATCACTACGCCGACACTGGCGAGGATGGCGAAGATCAGCGCCACGTCGAACGCCTTGCCCGCGGGCGTGTCCGCCTCGTGGATGATGATGCGCACGCGCTCGCGCAAGTCCACAATGGGTGTGTTTGATTCAGCCATACGTCCTCCGCCAAATTGTGTACGCGAAAAACGCGGACAAAACAATTCGTTTTGCATTGCCACCCACGCGCTACCGGCGACAATGGCTCGATGACAAGGGCGTGGCCAATGACGCTGATGCTGTTTATGGTGCTGACGGCTGATGCCGCAGATTATTTGCGCGACATCAAACCGGTGCTCAAGGCGCGATGTTTTGCGTGTCACGGGGCGCTCAAGCAGAAGGCGGGCCTGCGGCTCGACACGGCGGCGAATATTCGCAAAGGGGCAAAGGGCGCTGCGGTAGTGGTGCCCGGCAATCCGGCGGACAGCGAGCTGTTGTCTCGCTTGACCTCAAAAGATAACGACGACCGGATGCCGCCGGAGGGGGCGGCCTTGAAGGCGGAAGAAATCGCGGCGATTCGGGATTGGATTGCCGACGGTGCGCCGGTGCCCAAGGGCGAGATCGCCGAGGCTGATCCGCGCGTGCATTGGGCGTTTCAAATGCCAACAAAAATGCCGTTGCCGGGGGATGCCGGAAATCCTATCGACGTGATTTTGGATGACCGCCGCGCAACGCGGGGTCTGAAAACGCAACCGGAAGCGGAGCGGACGATTTTATTGCGGCGATTGTACCTCGACCTCATTGGGTTGCCGCCGACCCGGGAGCAGTTAGATGACCGCCGACCGTGGAATGAAATCGTCGATGCGCTGTTGAATAACCCGCAACACGGCGAGCGGTGGGGGCGGCATTGGATGGATGTCTGGCGGTACACGGATTGGTACGGGTTGGGCGCGCAACTTCGCAACAGCCAAAAGCACATCTGGCATTGGCGTGATTGGATTGTGGAATCGCTGAACGCGGACAAGGGCTACGACCGGATGATTCTGGAAATGCTCGCCGCCGACGAACTCGCGCCGGAAGACCCCAAGGCGCTGCGGGCCACCGGTTTTCTTGCGCGCAATTATTATCTCTTCAACCGCACCACTTGGCTCGATGCCACCATCGAGCATACCGGCAAAGCCTTCATCGGACTCACGCTCAATTGCGCTAAATGCCACGACCACAAGTACGACCCCATCACGCACAAGGACTACTACCGGTTCCGCGCCATTTTCGAACCCCACCAAGTCCGCCTGGATCCCGTGCCCGGCGTGACGGATTTTGAACAAGACGGCCTTCCCCGTGTTTTCGATAATCACCTCGACATCAAAACTTATTTGCATTTGCGCGGTGACCCGAAAACCCCTGACACCAATCATGTGATGCAAGCCAGTGTGCCTGCAATCCTGTCCAGCTTCGCACCGAAAATCGAACCGGTGCAACTCCCCATCAGTGCCTTTGCGCCTGCCGCGCGCGACTACGTGAAACAGGATCGACTGAAATTAGCGCAGGCAAAAGTAGACGCGGCAAAGACGGAATTGGCCGCCGCCAAAACGAAAGTCGCCAACGCGCCCAATAAGAAGCCCGCGTCGGAAAAACCTTCGTCGGCAACACCCACGCCGGAATTTGCAGTAAAAGATGATTTCAACAAACCCAACCCGAAGGTGTGGGAAGTCTTCGGCAAGGGTTGGGAATTTAAAGACGGCGCACTGCACCAAACTATCCCCACGCGCGATGCCGAACGGCTCGTGCTGCGTCAGCCCGTGCCGCGCGATTTCGAAATCACCTGCCGCTACACGCACACGGGCGGCGCGCTGTACAAATCCGTGACCTTCCGCTTCGACGTCACGCCCGACCGCAAGTACGCCAACTTCGTTTATACCAGCGCCCACGAGCCCGGCCCGAAACTGCACGTGGCTTATCAGCGCAACGGTGAAAGCTCGTACCCCGCCGAGGGTCGCGTCGTGCAGCCCATTAAAATTGGCACGCCGTACACGCTGCGCTTTGCCGTGCGCGATCGCTTGGTGAATGTGTGGCTCAACGAAAAATTCCAAATCGGCTACACCCTGCCCGATCGCAAACCGGGCGGGCGCTTGGAATTGTCCGGCTTCGATGCGACGGTGGCATTTGACGATATCTCCATCCGCTCACTACCTGCGGAGGTAAAGCTGGTGGAGTCCAACGATTCAACGCCATCAGCGAAGCCCGCCACCTCAGTGCAGGCGTTGACTGCCAAGCTCGCGGCCGCCGAGGCGCAGCTGATTTCGTTAAAGGCAATTTTCGTGGCTGAACGTTTGGTGCACAATAAGAGTCACTTCAAAGCGGCATCACGGGTGGCCGCCAAGCGCGAAGCGGAGGCGATGAGGGCGGCGGGTGAGTACGAATTGCTCGCTGCGGGCAAAGACGCGAACAAAGTGAAAGCGGCGCGAACAACAATCGCCGGCGCGGAAAAGAAACTCGCGGCGGCGGCCAAAGGCGCGGGCGGCTTCACGCCCATTCGCGCAGCGAAGAAAGCGTTGGAAACGCCCGCGCACAAAGAGGCGCAGTATCCCACTACCTATCCGGAAACCAGCACCGGTCGGCGGTTGGCGTTGGCGCGGTGGATTGCGTCAAATAAAAACCCGCTCACCGCGCGCGTGGCGGTGAACCATGTTTGGCTGCGGCACTTCGGCGAGCCGTTGGTGGAATCGGTGTTCGACTTCGGTTTGCGCGCCAAACAACCGATGCAGGTGGAATTGCTCGACACGCTGGCGGTGGAGTTCATGGAATCCGGCTGGAGCTTCCGGCACCTGCACCGGCTCATCGTTACTTCGCGCGCATACCGTCTCAGCTCCACCACCGCCGGGGCAGACGCCAAGACGCTGGTAGCCGACCCCAATAACCATTTTTACTGGCGCATGAACAATCGCCGAATGGAGGCGCAAGTAGTGCGCGATAGCCTGCTCCATCTCGCCGGGGTGTTGGATCCAAAAATGGGCGGCCCATCCATCAACCCAGGCGATGCCGCGCGTCGGCGCAGTTTGTATTTCAAACACTCCCGCGATCAGCAGGACAAGCTGTTAAAAATGTTCAACGACGCCGACCATCTTCAATGCTATCGCCGCACCGAAAGTATCGTCCCGCAACAGGCACTCGCACTCTCAAACAGTAAACTGGCGATTGAGATGTCCGGTTTGATCGCACAAAAAATAAAGGGTGAAAAATTTGTGGACGGGGCATTTGAAATCCTGTTAGGCCGCAAACCAAATCCGTCCGAGCGGCAGGAGTGCCTGAAGGCGCTGGCCGAACTTGAAGCCGCGGCCGGAAAGGCAAAGAAGGCAAATCCAAAACAGCGTGCGCGGCGGGGGCTGGTTCACGCGTTGCTGAATCATAATGACTTTGTTTCAGTCAGATAAATGATGGACATGAATCGCAGATTATTTTTGGGCCGTTCGGGTCTGGGCTTCGGTGGCATGGCACTGTCCTCGATGCTGCGCGGGGCGGAAGGATTGCCGCATTTTGCGGCCAAGGCGAAGAGTGTGATTTGGTTGTTCATGCGCGGCGGCGTGAGCCACATGGAAAGTTTTGACCCGAAGCCAATGCTCAACACGCTCGCGGGGAAATCAATTGGCGAGACGCGCTTCAAATACGTGATGGATCGCGAGCGGCTGAAGAAGGTGCGCGTGGTGGTAGTGAACGATGCCAACGGCCAACAGCGCACCAAGCTGTATCCGCTGCAGGTGGGATACAAAAAATACGGCCAGAGCGGCATCGGGGTGAGCGATTGGTTTCCGCATCTTGGTGGATGCATTGATGACATCGCGGTGATTCGCTCGATGTGGACCACCGACGATAACCACGGCGCGCAGGTGCAATTTCATTCCGGGCGCCACATGCTCGACCCACGCGTGCCCACCATCGGCGCGTGGGTCAACTACGGCCTCGGCACGCTCAACGAAAACCTGCCGCAATTCGTCGGCATGGGGCCGCGCTATTTTGACCGCAGCGATGGCCATTACCTCGGCCCGGCGTACGACGAGGTGAAGCTGAAAATTGATCCCAAGAATCCGCTCGACTACGCCCGGCCCGAAGGCGACATCACAAATGCAGAGCAACTGCTCGGATTCGAATTGGTCAACCGACTGAACCGTCTCAGCCAAAAAAATTATCCGAATGACGCCGCACTCAAAGCACGCATCAAGTCGTATGAGCTGGCGTACCGAATGCAAACCTCCGTGCCCGGCGTGGTAAATTTTGATCGCGAAACCGAGGCGACCAAAAAACTGTACGGCTTTGACCAAAAAGAAACGAAGCCCTTCGGCCAACAACTGCTTGCCGCGCGGCGGTTTGCCGAACGCGGAGTGCGGTTCATTCAAATCATGCACGGCAGTGGCGCGGCCGGTGCGTGGGACCAGCATTCCAATCTAAAGGCCAAGCATTCCGAATTGGCAATGCAAGTGGACCGTCCCGTTGCCGGTTTGCTGAAGGATCTCAAGCAACGCGGAATGCTCGACGAAACGCTTGTTGTCTTCGCCACAGAATTCGGCCGCACCCCCGGCTCGCAGGGCAGCAACGGCCGAGATCATCACCCCTATGGCTTCAGCGTGTGGATGGCCGGCGGTGGTCTCAAAGGCGGCATCGCCCACGGCACCACCGATGAAATTGGGTTTCACACCGAGGAACATCCCCACTACGTCACCGACGTCCACGCGACGCTCCTGCATCAACTCGGCCTCGAATCCGAGCGCATGGAACTCCCCGGCCACAAACGCCTCGAGCGTGATTTCGGCCACGTCATCAAAGAGATCATCGCCTGATGCCGGCGGTGACAAGCAAATTGCCCCCGCCACCCAGCCCGTCCAGGGCGCGATTCAAAGTGCTCGGGATGCTGTGTGTCGCGGCTTTGTTGGCTTATATTTGCCGTAATTCCATCTCTGTGGCAGAGAGTTCCATCCGAGCAGATTTGGATCTGACCAAGCGCGAAACGGGTTGGATGATGGCGCTGTTTTTTTTGCCATACGCGTTGATGCAAATCCCAAGCGGTTGGTTGGCGCACCGAAAAGGCACGCGGTTTTGCCTGCCACTCTTCGCAACGGCGTGGTCGGTGGCCACCCTGTTAATGGGCAAAGCCAGCGGGTTAGCCATGCTCATGGGCGCGCGCGCGGGCCAGGGCATCACGCAGGCGGGGCTTTTCCCGGCGTCCACCAACACCATTGCCAAGTGGTTCCCCGCCACGGAGCGCGCCTTTCCCAGCGGGGCGCTTGGCGGATTCATGGCGCTGGGCGGGGCGGTGGGCATGTGGATTGCCGGCATGCTTGTGGTGCATCCGGACATCGGCTGGCGAGGGATGTACTTTATTTTCAGTGTGCCCGGAATTCTGTTTGCGGTTCTTTTTTGGTTTTGGTTTCGCGATCTCCCCGAGGAGCATCGCGCTGCAAACGCCGCTGAGGTGGCGCATATCACGCAGGAAGATGTTCACGCGGGTCCATCGGGGAAAAGCATCCCACCGCTTTGGCGGCACTTGCTCGCCAGTCCGGCAACGTGGTGGATTTGTGGTCAGCAATTTTGTCGCGCCGCGGCGATGATGTTTTTCAGCAGCTGGTTCGCGACTTATTTGCAGGAACACCACGGCGTGACCATCAAGCAATCGGGCCTTTTCACGATGCTGCCGCTGTTAGCGGCGGTGGGGGGAACTCTACTTGGCGGCGCGGTGGTGGACACAGTTTATCGGCGCACTGGCAGTCGTCGCGCTTCCCGCCAAGGGGTGGCCTGCACTTCGCTCGTCCTGTGCGCGCTGTTCGTTGTGCCTGCGTTTTTTGTGAAGGGTGCCCCGATAGCGGTGGCCCTCGTCACCGCCGGCAGTTTTTTCGCAGGCACCGCCGGGCCATGTGGCTACACCATCACCATCGACATGGGTGGCCGCCATGTGGCTCCGCTGTTTTCCACGATGAATATGGCGGGCAACCTCGGCGCGGTCGCGTTTACGATTGGCGTCCCGTACCTTCAGGAAATGGTAGGTTGGTCGGGCGTGATGATGCTGTTTTGTGGCCTCTACCTTGCGGCGGCTTATTTTTGGTGGCTGCTCGATTCCTCAGGCACCGTCTTCGACCAATCCCTGTTACGCAAAACTGCGTTGCCCGATGCCGATGCACATTGACATCCCTCAAAGCCGTTGCCGATTTGCCATCGCGCATGGTGATATTACGCCGCCGGCGGATATTTATCATCGCATGTGGGGTGCGGCGAAACACGATCGCGCCACGGGCATCCACCAGCCATTGCGCGCTACCGTCACGGCACTCGCACCGGCTGAAGGGGACGGGCGGCAGTTCATCATCGCGCTGGATCATTGCGTGATGGGCCGGGAGGAGATGGATCATCTGCTCGCTCACGTCAGCAAAGGCACCGGAATTTCGCGCGCGGATTTAATTGTCGTCTTTTCCCACACCCACGCTGCCGGGTTGATGGGGCTTGAGCGCGGCGACCTTCCCGGGGGTCATCTCATTGCGCCGTATCTCGATGACCTTGCGGTGCGCGTCATCGAGCTTGCGTGTGAGGCGTGGGATCAACGACAGATCGCCACGCTCGTCTACGGAACCGGCCGATGCAACCTCGCCGCGCATCGCGATTTTTGGGATGAGGAAAATAAACTTTGGGCCTGCGGCTACAACCCCGGCACGCCTGCCGATGACACCGTGCTTGTCGGGCGCGTTCACGCGGAAGACGGCGCGCTACTCGCCACCCTGGTCAACTACGCCTGCCATCCCACCACGCTCGCTTGGGGCAACACGCTCATCAGCCCCGATTACCCCGGCGCGATGCGCGACACCATCGAAGCCGCCACCGGCGCGCCCTGTCTTTTTTTGCAAGGCGCCAGCGGTGAGCTTGGGCCCGTTGAAGGGTTTGTGAGTGACCCCGAAGTGGCCGAGCGCAACGGGCGTCAACTCGCCTACGCCGCGCTCAGCGCCTTAGAGGCGTTGCCCGTTGCGGGCACTCGCTTTGCGTACCATGGCCCCGTCGTCTCCGGCGCAACGCTCGGCGAATGGAAACACACGGATCTTCCCGCCGCTCACGCCGAGGCCAACGCGCGTTGGCAACTCCATCGCGAAACCATTGACCTCCCCATCCGCCCCGGCACGCCGACCCCCGAGCAAGTCACCGCCGAACTCGCCGAATGGGAATCGCAGGACCCCCCCGAGGCCCGCGCAATGGCTGAGCGTAAGCGCCGCCTGCTCCATCGCTTGAGCCAATTTCCCCCGGGGGATGCGTTTCCGCTGGAGACCATCGTCCTCAAAATTGGCGGCGCGGTGTGGGTCATCGTGCAGGGCGAGCCATACAGCATTTTGCAAACGGCACTGCGCGAACGCTTCCCCGGCACGCCGATCATCGTCGCCGCCATCGCCAGCCATTGGGGTGCGAGCTATTTGCCGCCGCGTGCGCTGTACGACAAAGGAATTTATCAGGAAAGTATCGCCGTCACCGCGCCGGGGAGTTTAGAAACCGTGATCGAAACCATCGGCTCGAAAATTGAATCCCTCTCAAAATAAATGAAAATCACCGCTATCGAAACGCATGTTTGCCACGCGCGGATGCGAAACTGGATTTTTGTAAAAGTGATCACCAGCGAGCCGGGCCTGATCGGCTGGGGCGAAGGCACGCTCGAATGGCACACGCGCGGCGTCGTCGGTGCGGTGGAGGATATCAGCGATCTGCTGATCGGCGAGGACCCCACGCGTATTGAGCACCTTTGGCAGATGATGCATCGCCAGCATTTTTGGCATGGCGACGGCGTAGTCCGCTCCACCGCCATCTCTGCCATCGACATCGCACTGTGGGATATCGCCGGAAAAATTCACGGCGTCCCCTGCCACAAACTTTGGGGCGGGCCCGTGCGCGACACCATCCGCACCTATAGCCATCTGGGCGGAGGCAACATGGAAACGTTTTACGAAACGCCCGTCGACAACGCCAAGCGGTTCGCGGATCTCGCATCGGCCACTGTGGCCGAAGGCTTCACCGCATTTAAAAGCATGGCCGTACCGCCAATGATGCCGCTCGAAGGCCAAGCGCCTATCCGTGCTGCCGAGGCGTGCGTCGCCGCCATGCGCGAGGCTGTCGGGCCGGACATCGACATTATGGTTGACTGCCACGCCCGCCCTTCGCCCGCGATGGGTTTGCAGCTTGGCAAAGCCCTCGAGCCGCACGGGCTGTATTTTTTTGAGGAACCTTGCTGGCCCGAGAGCATCGACGGCATGGTCGCCATTAACGCGGCCATCACCACGCCCGTGGCTACGGGCGAACGCGTTACGCGTCTTGCTGACTTTCGCGATCTTTTCAACGTCCGCGCCTGCGAGGTTTGCCAAATGGACCTCACTCATGTCGGCGGCTTTACCGAGGCCCGCCGCGTCGCCGCGCTGTGCGAGGCGCATCGCATCTCACTTGCTCCGCACAATCCGCAAGGGCCGGTGAGTACCGCTGCCTCGCTGGAGTTTGGCTTCAGCCAGCCGAGTTATATCATTTGCGAAACCGTCCACGCCGACGTTCCATGGCGCGATGACATTGTGACCACAGGATTTTCCATTGAGGAAAAAGGCCGCCTCGTGCAGCCCAATCAAAACCCGGGGCTCGGCATCGAGCTCAACGAGGACGAAATTAAAAAACACCCTTACAAGCCCGAGCTGCCGCAACGCGTATTTCACCGAGACGGCAGCGTCGGCGATTGGTAGTGCAGTTTCTCCAACTCGGGCGGGTTGCATCCGGGAGCACGTCCAATCCGTGGCATAAATCAGCTTGCGGCTTTGGGCGCACGCTTTACCCTCGCGGCACATCATGAATCGGATCATCCCACTTTTATTTTTCGTTTCGCCCCTTGTTGCCGCGCCTCAAAAAACCGCCCTCGACCGCTATGTCGCCAAGCCGGATCCGGCATATAAATATCATCTCGTTCGCACGGTGAAAACCAGGGGTGCGACGGCCTACATTCTAGATATGACCTCTCAGAAATATCTCACCCCCAAAGAGGTCAACCGCCCGTTTTGGAAACACTGGGTGATCATCACCAAGCCCGACCGAGTGGAGCATCGCACGGGGCTGCTCTTTATTGGCGGCGGCAGCAATGGCGGTGACGCGCCGAACAGTGCCTCAAAAGAAATGATGCAAATCGCTCTGGCCACCCGTTCCGTGGTGGTGGAACTCAAGATGACCCCCAATCAGCCGCTCATTTTTGCCGGCGAAAAACGCGAGCGCTCCGAGGACGCCATCATCGCCTATACGTGGGATAAATACTTGAAAACCGGCGACGAAAAATGGCCGCTCCGGCTACCGATGACCAAGGCGGCGGTGCGCGCAATGGACACGGTCACGGATTTTCTAAAGCGCAAAAAGGGAGGCGAATTGAAAGTGGATCAATTCGTCATCACCGGCGGCTCCAAGCGCGGTTGGACGACCTGGAGCACGGCAGCGGTTGACAAACGGGTGGTCGCCATCGCGCCAATTGTCATCGATATGCTCAACGTGGTGCCTTCTTTCCGTCACCATAAAAGTGCTTACGGCCGCTACTCCAATGCCGTGCAGGATTATGTGGACATGAAAATCATGGAATGGTTGGACAAACCCGAGTTTGCCAAACTCAAGCGCATTGAAGATCCATACGAATACCGCGATCGCCTCACGATGCCCAAGTTTCTCCTCAACTCCTGCGGTGATCAGTTTTTCCTGCCGGACTCGTGGCAGTTTTACTGGCATGATCTCAAGGGGCCCAAGCATATCCGTTACGTGCCCAACACCGGCCACGGCCTCAAGGACAGCGACGCCCTCGACAGCCTGGTTTCATTTTACCATTCCATCTTGAACCAAAAACCGCTCCCGAATTATGAATGGAACGTGGCGACCAATGGCACCATCACCGTACACGCCAAGGATAAGCCGATCGAGGTGCGCCTGTGGCAGGCCACCAATCCGGAGGCGCGGATATTTCGCATCGACGAGCTTGGCCCCAAATGGACGAGCACCCTCTTGAAGCCTGGCCAAAACGGCGCGTACACCGCCCGCCCGCCAGCTCCTCCCAAGGGTTGGACCGCCTATATGATTGAGCTGACCTTCCCCGGCAAAGTGCGCCCATACAAATTCACCAGTGGCGTGGTGGTCACCCCCAAGGCACTGCCGTTTGCAAAATAAAAATGCAACGCCTTCCGACCGTTGACTTGATTGTATTGGTCATTTACCTCGCCGCCGTAGTGGGGTTGGGCGCGTGGTTTGCTCGGCGCAATCGCACCACACACCACTTCATGGCCGCAGGGGGATCGCTGCCCGGCTGGGCGGTGGGACTCTCAATTTTTGGCACGTACCTTTCCAGTAACACCTTTATCGGCGTGCCCGGCAAAGCGTACGGCGGCAATTGGAACGGGTTCGTCTTCAGCCTTTCACTGCCGTTGGCCGCGTGGGTGGCGGTAAAATATTTTGTGCCGTTCTATCGCAAGAGCCGCGAAATCTCCGCCTATCATCATTTGGAAAACCGCTTCGGCCCGTGGGCGCGCACATATGCGCTCGTCTGTTATCTGCTCACGCAACTGGCGCGGATGGGGGCGATCCTCTTTGGCGTGGCCATCGGGCTCAACGCGCTTACCGGCTGGAGCCTGCCGGTCATCATTATTGGGGCCGGCGTGGCGGTGACTTTCTACACCCTGCTCGGCGGCATTGAGGCGGTAATTTGGACGGATGTGATTCAGAGCATTGTGTTGCTGGTGGGTGCATTGGCAATCGGGGTGTTGCTGTTGGTCAACCATCCCGGCGGCACCGGCGAGGCGCTGCACGTTGCGGCCGGCGCTGGCAAGTTTAGCTTCGGCAGCTTCGCCCTCGATTTCACGCAATCTACTTTTTGGGTCATGTTGCTTTTCGGCATCTTCATCAACCTCAACAATTTTGGCATCGACCAAAGTTTTGTGCAGCGCTACCACGCCGCCAGCAGCGGACGCGAGGCCAAACGCTCCGTGTGGCTTGGCGCGCTCCTTTACGTGCCCGTATCAGCCCTGTTCTTTTTTATCGGCTCCCTGCTGTTTAGCTATTACGAGGCCAGCCCGAATTTGCGAAATGAAGTGCAAACACAAGTTGCAAAAAAAGAGTTAATCACCAAAGGGATTGAAGTGACCCCAACCTCTCTTGCAAAGGTCACTGTAACGCAAGAACACAAGGACTACGGAGATCAAATTCTCCCTCATTTTATGGCCACCCAATTGCCCACTGGAGTGGCCGGGCTGTTGATCGCTGCGATCTTTGCCGCCGCCATGAGTAGTATCGATACCAGCCTCAACAGCTCCGCCACAGTCACGCTCAAGGATTTTTTCCAACGCTATTTGAAGCGCGGACAAGACGAAGCCGCCGCCCTGAAAATTTTGCGGGGTGCAACGCTGGCATGGGGCGTACTCGGCACGGGTGTGGCGTTGGTGATGATTGGCCAAAAAAGTTTGCTCGATGTTTGGTGGAAACTTTCCGGCATTTTTGCGGGTGGAATGCTCGGCCTGTTTTTACTCGGACTGATCGCCCGTAAAGCGGATCACGCGGCGGCACTCACGGGCGTGACGATCGGCGTGCTCGTAATTTGCTGGATGACCGTTGCCGATGGATTGCCCGAATTCCTTCGCAGCCCTTTTCATGCAAACATGATTATTGTCATCGGCACGTTGACCATTTTTCTTGTGGGACTGGGAGTGAGTCGGGTGCGTCAATCGAAGCGGTGATTTTCACTCGCCATTCGCGCGTGGGAACGCATAATTTCAGCCACCGATGAAATTGCGTCTTCTTATTTTCATTCCGTTTTTCCCCTTGATTTGCCCGGCCGCACCGAAAACCGGTCTGGCCGCCATCACTGTTCCGGATGGGTTTACGGTTGAACGGGTCGCGGGGCCGGAACTGGCGCCGTACGGTATGCTGGCGAGTTTTGATGACCGGGGGCGACTATTTATCGCGGCCTCGTCGGGCAAAAATATAGGCGGGCAGGCGATGTCGAAAAAGCCGGAGTGCAAAATTTTTATGCTCGAAGATGAAAACGGCGACGGCGTGTTTGACCGCAGCACGGTGTTTGCGGACAAGGTGGGGATTCCGATGGGCGTGTTGTGTTGGAAGGGCGATGTGTTTGTGGCGTCGCCACCGGATGTGTGGCGGTTTCGCGATACCACTGGCGATGGTGTGACGGATCAGCGCGAAGTGCTTGCCAGCGGCTGGGTGACGCGCGGCACGGCGAGCCTGCACGGGCCGTTTCTCGGGCCGGAAGGGTGGCTGTATCTTACCGATGGCCGACATGGGTTTGATATTAAAACCAAAGATGGCCGTCACTACAAAGGCCTCGCTTCACGCATATGGCGACTGCGCACCGACGGCACGGGATTGGAGCCGGTGGCCGGTGGCGGCATGGATAACCCCGTCGAGGTCGCTTTCAATTCCGCGGGCGAGATGTTCGGCACGATGACTTATTTCACCAACCCGCGCAACGGCCAGCGCGATGCGCTGATGCATTTCCTCGAGGGCGGGGTGTACTTGAAATGGCACGCGAGTGTTTCGGAATTCAAACTCACCGGCGACTTGCTCGGCCCGATGACGCGTTTCGCCCGCGTAGCTCCCGCAGGCCTGATGTGCTATCGCGGCACGTCTTTCGGCAAGGCGTATCAAGGGGATCTTTTCAGCGCGCACTTCAATCCGCAGCGCATCCAGCGCCACGTATTGAAACGCAAAGGCGCCACGTTTGTCACCGAGGACAGCGAGTTCCTGCATTCCTCCGACCCCAACTTTCATCCCACCGATGTGCTTGAGTCGCCCGATGGCAGCCTCATTGTCATTGATACCGGCGCGTGGTACATCGACCAATGCCCCCTCTCGCGTATCTCGCGCCCCGAACACAAAGGGGGCATCTACCGCATTCGCCGCACAGGCGCGCCAAAGATTCCCGACCCCCTCGGCGCGTTTCTGGACCGTGCTGAAGTTCCGCCCGCGGGATTGGCTAAACTGTTGGCCGACCCGCGCCCCTTTGTGCAGGACAAAGCGATCGACCGCCTCGCCCAAAGTTCCGCCGCCGTGGTGCCGCACATCGCCGCGTTATTCAAAGACAAAACCATCTCCGCCGAAGCTCAATGCCGAGCTATTTGGGCATTGCATCGCCAAGGCTCCAAGCCTGCACGCGAAGTCATTCGCACAGCGTTGACCCATCCTGCGCCCGAGGTCCGCATCGCCGCCGCGCGCTCCACCGGACGCGCTGCTGACCAAGCCGCGATCCAACCCGTGCTGGACGGGCTCCGCGCGAAGCACCCTGCTGTCTCCCGCGAGATGGCTACGGCCCTCGGCCAAATGGGCTGCCGCAGCGCCACGGTTGCCCTCGCCGATGCCGCCGAACGTAGTGCCGATGCCCATCACGACCACGCCATCATTCGCTCGCTCATTCAACTCAATGTTCACGAAGCACTGTTCGACCGTTTGCAAAAAGGCTCGCCCAAGGCCCGCCGCGCCGCGCTGATTGCGCTGGATCAAGTGGATGACAGTCCATTGAAAATGGAGCACGTTACCCCGCACCTTGCCGCCACCGATCCCGCCCTCGCACGCTCCGCCGTGTGGGTAATGACTCACCACGCCGACTGGGCCCCTGGCATCGTCGGCCACTTGCGCACGCAGTTCAAAAAAATAAAGTGGACCGATGCCGAAGCGCAAACAATGCGCGATGCCCTCAAGGCGTTCGCGAAAAATGCCGAAGTGCAAACACTGATCGGCGAAATTTTGGCCGGCGAACAAACCGCCTCCCGTCGGTTGTTCCTGCTGGATGCCATTGAGAAAAGTGAAGTCAACACGCTGCCCGCCGCGTGGATTGCGGCCATCGGAAAGATCATCAGCCACAAAAATGTGTCTGAGCACATTCGCCTGCGCGCCGTGGGCTTGGTGCAGGCGCGCAACCTCAGCGCGCTCGACCCGCAACTCAAACAGGCCGCTGCAGACGAATCCGCGCCCGAGCCATTTCGGCTGGCTCTTCTCGGCGCATTGGCGCCGCGGCTGAACATCGTGGAGCCGGAAATTGTCCGTTACTTGATCCGTCATGCCACCGGCAAATCCGCCACCATCCGTGCTACCGCCGCCCGCGTTATTGGTCAATTGCCGTTGAACGAAAAACAAATTTTGTCCGTCGCTGAAAAAGCGATGCCGAGTGCTGACGCCATTACGCTGACGCCGCTGCTATCCGTATTCACCCGCAACCCCACCGACGACACCGGCCTCGCGCTGGTAATTGCGTTGGGCAAAATGGAAGTGGAAACGCTCAACGCAACGCAAATCCGGCAGGTGCTTGCCACCCAACCCAAGTCGGCTCAACACATCGCCCAACCGCTGCTTGCCCAACTGGCCGCCCGCGAAAAAGCACAAGCCGCGCAGCTCGCCGGGCTGGAGCCGCTGCTCACCGGAGGTGATGTTGGTCGAGGTCGCCGCGTGTTCTTCGGTGAAAAGGCAGCGTGCGCCACCTGCCACGCGATCGGTAATGAGGGCAGCAGACTGGGGCCCGACCTCACGTCCATTGGCGGCATTCGCGCCGGGCGCGATATTCTCGAGGCGGTGGTTTTCCCCAACGCCAGTCAGGTTCCCGGCTACGAGGCGTTTTTGGTTTTAACCAAAACGGGCCGCGCGCATATGGGCGTCATTGCGCGCGAGACTGCCGCCGCGGTTACCCTCCGCGCGGCCGGAAACATTGAGACGCGTCTGGAGCGTTCGAAAATAAAATCCATCCAACCCGCGCCCGTTTCGGTCATGCCGCAGGGCCTCGACAAGGCCATCACCCGCGGACAACTCGCTGACCTTCTCGCTTTCCTGCAATCGCAAAACGGCGAAGGTTGGCTCCAGCCGGTGAAGCTCGGAACGGGTGACATTCGAGTTCGGGATTCAGGAATCCGCGAGTAGTGCGAGTAGTGCGAAAAAGGAAGTGGATTATTTTTTCGCAACGAGCACGACGCGATTGGTGACGCGGTCAATCTCGAAACGCTGACCCACCGGAGCCATCGGCAGCATTGGAAGGTGATCGCCCATCACGAGGTCAGCAATCTTCTCAGGTAACTCTTCGTGGGTGGTCAGCCATGCATCGAGGGCTTGGTTGAGTACTTCCAAATTTTCCTCCGGATCATCGCTGATGAGTTTGCGCGCTTTGATTTCTTCGGGCGTCAGCTTCGGTTTGGCCGGTTCAGGTGCCGGTTCAGTTTTTGGCGGCGTGGGTTCCGCTTTCGGCGGTACCACTTTAGGAGTTTCAACAGGGGCCGGCAGGAGTTGAATCTTGGAAGGCTCCGCCACAACAGGTTTGGCGACCTTGGGTGGCGGTTCGGGGAGAATGGTTTCTTCGGGCTGCGAAGCGAGCGGTGGCTTGGGCGCGGGAGAGATGTCCTGCTGAGCAAGCTCCAGCGATTCCTGGCTACAACCAACCAGAACCGCACACACCAGCATTTTTCCAAGCAACTTCATCAGACATTCAGACAACGGATGGGCCGAGGCCTTCTTTACCTATACGCTCAAACCTCCGAAAAGTCAATGGAC
Organism: Limisphaerales bacterium; assembly: GCA_014382585.1. Classification (NCBI taxonomy): domain Bacteria; kingdom Pseudomonadati; phylum Verrucomicrobiota; class Verrucomicrobiia; order Limisphaerales; species Limisphaerales bacterium. The sequence continues at coordinate 28,888 of JACNJL010000057.1, forward strand.
AGCATACATTTGGCCTTCGGACGTCTCTATTGGACGCATTCTGCGGGCAAACCCCCCCAGCGAAAGAGGATCTTATTCGCCGTTATTCACGGGTTTTCCACAATTGCCCTGGCGGCTGGACGCCTCCCTTGTGCTGCCACCAGACCGACTGTTCATTTCTCTAGCTTGCAAAAATCGTCATCATTCACGAAATATTCACCTGCCCTATGAAACGGGTGTGTTTAACTGGCTGTGGCCATATGAAAACAAAACTATTATCTTGTACGATTTGCGCTCTGATCTTGATTGCCTTTGACGGGAACGTGACTGCGGGCGCCGATGAAAATCAGGATAGCACATCCGGTATTTCCGGAAACAATGCTGAATCCAGACGGCAATTGCGACTGGGAGGCATGATCGATGAGCCCGAAACTAACTCATCATATGGAGAACTCCCCAACGAGCCAAATCAAACTGAATCACCCGAAGGCAGCAATCCGAAATCGACTGATACGGAAGAGCTCGGCGAGTTAGGCGGGTGCGAAGTGTTATTGCCCAACCCGGGCCAACCCCGGGAATTGACGGGTAATTTTTGGATTCAGGAAATAAAGTATGAGAACGATCTGCCCATCATTATGGATGAACCCGTGCCGGCTATTGATGAAACCACAGGGGAGGAAATTCTTGAGTACCTGTACTTTGTCGATCCCGCCAACGAGGGCGAAGTGCATTGGCGCGCGAAAGCAGGAAGCGGATCAGGCCCGAGCCATAGCCATCCGGTGTGCTATGTAAGCGGGCAATACATTGTGGTGCAGCCCGTCATTCGATTTCCACTCCCCGCACTGAAGCCGGATGATTTGGTTTGTTTAATTGGGATACGAGTGATGCGAAACGCCTCAGGCGATGTCACCGGACGGAACGTCTTCACAAAACCGACGATTGAAGAAAACCGAACCCTTGGCAATTATGCCGATCTTACATTTGGGGTAATGCATTCCAAAACAAAGCTGGCCCGCAAAGTGGATTTAATCGATCCACTCGAAATAGAATGGTATGTATCAGTAACTTCCGGAAAAGACATTAACCTCAACGACACCCACCCCCACATTCCCAAAGATTTCGAATATGCCGGTACAACCAAAAACCGGATGTATGTGACGTTGAGGAACCCTACAGTATCGTGGAAGGAGGAAGCTGGGTTTAATGGCGAGGGAAGCGGCCCGGATAATCCTCCAATCCAAGACCCGGCAAAAGGTGGGGATCCTGAAGCTGAAGCAGAAAAAGTAAGAATTTTAATCAATAAGATGGTGAAGGATAATGACATCACCTTGCTGGAAACTGTGTTAGATATCAGCTGCCGCAATGGCAAAGGGCAGGAGACTGATGAAGAAATCATAAAAAGAATATGGGCAGATTTTGAAGATAGAGAGGTAAAGCGACGGGATGGGGAATTGTTGCTTTACTGGGGCTCATGGGGAGACCCGAAAATGAACGCGAAGAGACTTCCACCCCACCGAACTCATAATGAGAGGGTTGAATGGCTAAAAATTTGGGCTTTTGATATGGTCAGAAAAAGAACAGGCAGGTGCGGCGAATGGGTTCATCTATTTAGAAGTTGCTTGGAAGCTCAAGGCGTAAAAAAGGCAATGGAAGAGGCAAGAATTCTTTATGTAAACAACATGATGAATCGGATTAAACCTGGAAGGCACTTCCAAACGATGATTTATGTCAAAAAATGGGTAGACGGTAAAGGGTTGAAAAACCACCAAAAGGTTATGATTCATGACAATTATATCCGCTCCCAAGCGGCTGTGATATGCGGTAAATCAGTTAACAAAATTAATATAACCGGTGAAAGGACGGGTATGAAAATGGTTGAAATTGGAGGCATCACCAGCCCTCAGCTGCGATTGCTAAGTTTTGGCATTGACACAAAGCTTCAAAAGTATAACTGGATGGAGATTGACGGGAAAATATATGCAGATGTGATTGATGATGAAGGCATAGCAGCGCAGGGCATGCAAAATCCACCTTCATATTTTGATTCGCATACAATTCTTCGGGTGGGAGGGGTTCTTTATGACCCATCATATGGTGTTCATTACCCAGCAGCGGCTGATATTGTGGATAAAATTTATGCGTGTGTAGTTCAAGTGGAATGCTCAAGCGCGGCCGGGCTAAATAAGCCGTTCGAATATATAACTGATGTAAATCCAGTCATCACTACGGAAAAATGTAAGAGCCGAAAAGTCGTTGTGCATTTTTTATCTCCAACAAAAACTAAATTAAACGAATTATGGCTCTACTGGCGATCAGCTGATGGGAGGCCTCACAGAGTGCAGCTTAAAAAATAATGCGATACATTTTCCTAATTTTTGTGTTTAATTTGATTGGGCTAGCGCTTTCGGTTCACGGCGGCTCGCTGGTGATAACGGTTGCCGGACCAAGGCAAGGCGGTGAGCCAGCGCATTTTGATGCTTCACCCGATTTTGGTTGGAAACGAACAGCCCTCGTACCAGCAAAAGATGAGAAAACACAGGGTGCTTTATTGTTTGAGAATCAAATAAAATTTTTTGTCGGTATAAAAGGCGATGTGGTTGTGCATTATGAATCGGTTACAGACATGTCTGGCATGTGGGCCTTGGGGGCAAAACCTGACAGCATTCTTGCAGGGCGGCACGATTTCTATGTGTGGGATTTCAGGATGCATGCCCCTTCAGGCACAATTGATATTGAAAGTTTAAAGAAAATTTGTGATCAGCCTGGAGCATTTGTGTCGGCCCCGGGAAGGTGGAGGCACCTGGAAAACGGTATTGCAATACAAGATGATAAAACAAAAAACTTAAAGTGGCTGTCTTTGTCTCAACAGGCGAAATTGAAAACACAATTGCTGTTGATGATTGAGGCCCTGAGACCCGAAACATACGAGCAGCTCATGCAACGAACGGAAGCAGATGCGTTTCCAGATAAAGTGAACCCGGAAATGAAACTTTTCATTGAAAAGGTAAAGAAACGCATTAGTGCGAACCTCTTGGGGAATGCTCAAGATTGTAAAATGCAACTGCGGTTGATGTTAACCACCCCCAATTTCTTTGAACTCAACCGGTTCCACAAATGGGCCAACCGATACACCGCCACGGAATTTCATTCGCGCACCAATTATTTTAAGGGCCCGGATCGTCGAGCTTGTGCGGAGGCGGTGAATGCGTTGAAGGCGAAGGGGAAGCGGTTGCCGCTTGATTTGCCGCCGGTGCGTGTTTGGGCCCCTTCGTTACCTTTGTCGCGCCCATTTCATCCTTATCGTTAAAAAATCTTTGCTACTAAGAAACCTATTTCATTCTGTTTATTGATCGCCTTGGTGGCGGGTTGTTCGAAGTCAAAGCCAGAACAGCTAAAAGCGTCACAACAGGCGCAGGCGGGCGAAACCAATGCGCCGATCATCCTGCGAAATGGATCCGCATCGGCCAGTGGCCAGCGGGTTCGGGTGACGCCTTTCAAGCAACCTTTTCCGGTGCCTCTGAGGACGCTTTTCCTAACTCTGGATCGCGGGCTTTGGAGTCTTCAAGTCGCGCCGGATGGTGCGGCCACGGCGGTGCGGCATGATTATCCAGTGGCGATGGGCAAGGTGGCTGCGGAGACGTTCCATTTTCCCACGATCCGAAATATGGTGTTGGATGAAAAAAACTGGGGCACGGAGGGGGACTTGGAATTTTATTTGTGGTTTGGGGGTCGCACGCCCAGCTCGCGGATTCAGGGTTTGAACGCGGAGACTTCGGATCATCTGTTGGCTCTGTTCCTGAAAAATTTGAATCAATTCCGTTTTAACAATCCGGATCCGGCGGCGATGATGCGCTTTGATATGACGAATAAGGCCAACGCGTTGATGCCCCAAAAAACAGCTGGCCGAATCATGGGATATGGATTTGATCGGGGCAATCGGGAGTTTGAAGGACGACACATCCCAGCATCCGTCGAGAGGAACCGGGCCGCGCCCAAGAAAAAATAGTTCCTTTTCCAGCGTTGGCCCCCGCTGGCCCGGGCCGACTAAACAACATCACTGGACGTTTGGGGGCGTACGGTTTATCTTTTGCCCGTGCCGTTGGCGGAATTTTCAACTCAGGAAAACGTGGTGACTTTGCTGCAGCGCAGCTTGGAGCGCGGGCGGTTGGGGCACGCGTATCTGTTCACCGGCACGGATTTGGCGGAGCTGGAGGCGGTGGGGTTGGCGTTGGCGCAGACGCTGAATTGTCAGGAGCCGCCGCAAGCCGCGCCTGATGGCACGCCGCTGGATGCGTGCGGTGGTTGCGCGAGTTGCCACAAAATTGACAATACGAATCACGCGGACGTGATGGTCATCCGGCCGGAATCCAAGCTGCGGCAAATCAAGATTGAACAAATGGTGCGGCGCACTGGAAGCCCGCCGCGCGTGTTGCACGATTTGGTAAACAACAAAGCCACGGAGGGTTTATATAAAGTGGCGCTGCTGGTGGCGGCGGATCGGATGAATGCGAACGCGGCCAATTCGCTGCTCAAATCGCTGGAAGAACCGCCGGAGCGCACGGTGTTTATTTTGCTTTCCACTGAGCCGGAGCGCTTGCTGGATACGATTCACTCGCGTTGCCTTCGGCTGACCTTTGCGGGTGATGGTCGGCCGCGCTTTGGCGAAGATGAACAGGCGTGGCTTGGCGAATTCGCCCGAATGGCGGCGGAGGGTAAGAAGGATTGCTTTGGTCGGTATCGTTTGCTGGGCACGTTGATGGCGCGTTTGGAGGAAATGAAATCAGTCATCGAAACTGAAGTGGAAGAAGCCTCGCCGCTGCACGATCACGATGAGGTGGATCCGGAATTACGCGAGCAATGGGAGAACGAATGCAAAGCGGCCGCCAGCGCGGAGTATCGGCTGCGGCGCGCGGGGTATCTCGGCGCGTTGCAGGGTTGGCTGCGCGATGTGTGGTTGCACAGCGCGGGCGTGAGCAGCGTGAATGGTGATTTGGCATTGTTTCCAAATCTGGATTACACGGCGGAAGCGGTGGGTGGCCGATTATCATCCGCCGATGCGGCGGCCAATTTGCGTTTGATGGAACAAACCCAGCGCACGTTGCACACAAACGTGCAGGAATTGGTTGCGTTAGAAACGGGTTTGTTGAAATTGAAGTTGTGAGCGGCGTGCGCAGCCGCTAGATTTTTCCCGTGAAAATTTTGTTTCTCAATGGACCGAACTTAAACCTGCTCGGCCAACGCCAACCGGAAATCTACGGCACCACCACGCTAGCGGATATCGAGGCCGCCGTGCGCGCGCAGGCGGAGGGGCGCGCTGAGATTGAGTTTCGCCAAACCAACGACGAAGGCGAATTGGTGACGTGGATTCAAGAGGCTGCCAGCGCGGCGAATGTCGCCGTGATCAACGCCGCCGGTTACACGCACACCAGCGTCGCGCTGCGTGATTCCATTGCCGCCAGCGATGTGCCGATCATTGAAATTCACCTTTCAAACATCCACGCGCGGGAGGAGTTTCGGCACAATTCCCTCATCGCCCCCGTGTGCGAAGGGCAAATTTGCGGTTTCGGCCCTACTTCGTACGTGCTGGGATTAGAGGCGGCTTTATCCTTAAAGATAAGTGATTAAACGGTTATAATGGCTTGATTATTGTTCGGTAGCGGTCGAGGTTAATAATCTCGGCTTGACGATTTGGCTATTTTTGGCAGGGTGGCGGCGCTGTTTACGTGATGGCGACCAACCTCAATCTATTACAAAAAAGTAATCTTTTCGGCAACACTTGTGCCGGATTGTTTGCCTGACTTTTCCTATTATGGATCTCAAGGACATCAAGAGCATTGTTGATCTAATGAAGAAAAATGCCCTCTCGGAATTCGAGATGGAAGAGGGCGACTTCAAAATTAAACTCAAACGCGATGCCGCAGGCAAACCGCGCAAAGGCGAACCGGTGGTGGTGCAGGAAGCGCCAATGGTGTTGCCCGCCGCCGCGCCAATCCCCGCTGCCATTCCGGCGGCAGCACCAGCACCGGCCGCGGCTCCCGTTGCCGCACCCGAACCGGAGGGCACGGAAGTGAAGTCGCCGATGATCGGCACGTTTTATCGCAAGCCCTCGCCGGATGCAGAACCGTTTGTGGAAGTAGGTGCCAAGGTAGACGCGGACACGGTGGTGTGCATCATCGAGGCGATGAAGGTGATGAATGAAATCAAGGCCGAAGTGAAGGGTACTATCATCGAAGTGCTAATGGAGGAAGGCAAGCCGGTGGAGTATGGGCAGGGGCTGTTCCGGATTGATCCGAGCTAAAACAAGTTCGGCGCATCATTTCTTTTTCTTGTTTTTATCTTGTTAAAAATATGTTTGAAAAAATTCTGGTAGCCAATCGTGGTGAAATCGCCGTGCGAATTATGCGCGCGTGTCGTGAGCTGGATATTCGCACGGTGGCCGTGTACTCGGAGGTGGACGCAAATTCAATGCACGTGCAAATGGCCGATGAGGCCATTTGCATCGGGCCCGCGCCGAGCAACGAAAGTTATCTGAAACGCGATCGCATCATCGGCGCGGCGGAGATTGCCGATGTGGATGCGATCCATCCGGGGTATGGGTTTCTGTCCGAGGACGCGCGCTTTGCTGAGGTGTGCGAGAGCTGCAACATCGCTTTCATTGGCCCGGGCGCAACGGTGATGAATGCGTTTGGTGATAAACAAACCAGCCGTGAACTCGCCGAACGCGCTGGCGTTGCAGTGCCACCGGGGTCTGATGGAATGGTGGATGACGAAGCCACGGCGCGTCGTGTGGCGAAGGAGATTGGTTATCCCGTAATGATTAAAGCCGTGGCGGGCGGTGGCGGGCGCGGCTTGCGCGTGGCGCACAATGAAGTTTCGCTGTTGAAAGGCTACCACACCGCGCGTTCCGAGGCGGAAGTGGCGTTTGGTAACAGCGGGGTTTACATCGAAAAATTCATCGAGAATCCCCGGCACATTGAGTTTCAAATCTTGGGCGACACCCAAGGGAACATCATCCACCTCGGCGAACGCGATTGCTCCATCCAACGCCGCAATCAAAAGCTCATCGAAGAATCCCCCTCGCCGCTGATGGCTGACTTGCCCGGGCTGCGCAATGAAATGGGCGAGGCCGCGCTGCGCATTTGCCGCGAGGCGCGCTACGTGAATGCCGGCACGGTGGAGTTTGTCACCGACGACAAGGGCAACTATTATTTTCTAGAGGTCAACAAACGCATCCAGGTGGAGCATCCTATCACCGAGGAAGTCACCGGCGTGGACCTCGTGAAACAGCAAATCCTCATCGCGATGGGCGAGCCGCTGCAGCTCACACAGGATGAAGTCACCTTCAGCGGCCACGCCATCGAGTGCCGCATCAACGCCGAAAATCCGTTTGCCGATTTCGCGCCCTCGCCCGGCCGCGTGAAAATGTACTACGCACCCGGCGGCCGCGGCGTACGAATCGACAGCCACGTGTACGCCGGCTACACCATCCCGCCCACGTACGATTCGATGATCGCCAAACTCATCACCACCGGCAAAGACCGCCGCGAAGCCATTGCCCGAATGAGTCGCGCCCTTGGCGAATATATGATCACCGGCGTGAAAACCACCATCCCCTTTGAGCAAGTCGTGATGCGCGATCCCAATTTCCGGCGCGGCAAGTACGCCACCAATTTTATCGAAAACCTCCTCGCTAACCGCCGCGAGATGATTGAGCGCGACGCATAAATTGGCGCCCCCGTGAAACCCCTTGCCGACTGCCGCCTCTACGCCTTCGTCGACAGCGCCTATCTGCACGACCACACCCCCGTCGATCTCGCCCAACAACTCTGCGACGGCGGCGCCGACCTCATCCAACTCCGTGCCAAAGACTGGCCCGAAGAAAAAATCCGCCAAACCGCTGAAGCAATTATCCCCATCACCCGTGCCGCCGGAATCCCCCTTGTCATCAACGACCACTGGCAGATCGCCACCGACCTCGAAGCCGAAATCTGTCACCTCGGCCAAGAAGACTACTTCGAGTCAAGCGCCCCCCCGCAACCCTCAACCTTCATCCCTCAACTCGGTTTAAGCACTCACGCCCCCGAGCAAGCCGCGCGCGCGATGGAAACCAACGCCGCTTACTTCGCTGTCGGCCCCGTTTTCCCCACGCCCACCAAGCCCGGACGGCCCGGCGTCACGCTTGAATATGTCCGCTGGGCCGCCGCACACATCGATCGCCCTTGGTTTGCGATCGGTGGCATTACGTTGGAAAATATAGATTCAGTCCTGGAAGCCGGCGCGCGTCGGATTTGCGTGGTGTCCGCAATTTTGAATGCGCCCGATGTCGCCCACGCTTGCCAGCAATTCCGCGAACGCTTAGCCTCCGTGCCGCCACAAACCCAACAAATCCCATGAGCTTATTAGTCCTCGGTACTACTGCCCTCGATTCCATCAAAACCCCGCACGCGGAAAACCCGCGCCTCCTCGGCGGGTCTGCCAGCCACGCTGCAGTTGCTGCGAGCTTTTTCACCACGCCCCATCTCATTGGTGCGGTGGGCGATGATTTTCCACGCAAATATATCAACCTCTATCGCAAGCACGGTCTCAACCTCGAAGGCCTTCAACAGCTCAGCGGGCAAACCTTTCACTGGTCCGGCGAGTACGAGCTGAACATGAATCACCGCCGCACACTCGATACTGTGCTCGGCGTCATCGAAAATTTTTCACCCACCCTCACCGCCGCCCAAACGCGCTTGCCGTACGTCCTCCTTGCCAACTGCGCACCCGATTTGCAGGCCAACGTGCTCGACCAAATGCGGCGCCCGAAATTTGTGGTGGCAGACACCATGGATCTCTGGCTCAACATCGCCCGCGCTCCGCTGCTGAAGCTGCTGCCGCGCCTCGATTGCCTTGTGCTCAACGACAGCGAAGCCGCCCAACTCGCCGAAGAAGACAACCCCATCGCCGCCCTCCCGCGTATTCATAAACTCGGCCCCAAATACGTAATCGTAAAAAAGGGCGAACACGGCGCCATCCTTTCCGGCCCACGCGGGCTGTTTGTGGCACCGGCTTATCCGCTCAAAAAAGTAGTGGACCCCACCGGCGCCGGCGACAGCTTCATCGGCGGCCTCATGGGCCACCTCACCAGCCAAAAAGGCAGCCCTGAAAAAAATCTACGTTCAGCGCTCATCCAAGGCACCATCACCGCCAGCTACTGTTGCGAAGCCTTCGGACTCAAGAAAACCACGAAGATTAAAAAAGCCGATATCACGAAACGTGTCCGTGAGTTAACGAAGATGGTGAAGTGGTGAATCGGGAATAGTGAGTGGGAATAGGATCTTTGATTTGGAAGTTGGCTAAAAGTAGGGCTCGCTCTCCGAGCACGCTGCGGCGGTTTCGGAAAACCGCCCTGCCTCCCTCGACTCCCACAGCCCCTTTTGCTAAACTCAGCCCCTTCAAACGCGGGTGTCGTACAATGGTAGTACGTGAGCTTCCCAAGCTTGAGACGTGGGTTCGATTCCCATCACCCGCTCCAATTCTTGTCTGAGTATTCGGTGGGGGAAACCTGTGGTTAAATGAGGGGGTGGGGTGTTAGTCCATTCCCAGCACGTACGTTTCAGAATAGCGCAAGGCGCCGGTGAAGGCATCGTGAAACTGGAACATTACCTGGGGATGCGGGAAGGCAAACCAGCGCTCGCCATTCCGTTCCACAGGGTTGTTGAAGACGTTGTTTACTTGCACCACGCAATAGTGCGGGAAGGTGCGGTTTGCCCGCGGGATGTCGGCCATGGCGTAGCTGCTCCAGCGGATATCGCAGGCGCGTGGACCGTACTTGAATCTGCCGTTGGCCGGGCGGCCGCCTTCGTCCTTCATCGGCGCATGGTTGATGGAGTTGTGTGGGCCGCTTGCAAATTCATAGACGTTATCGGTGATCTTAATGGCGAAGCTGTTGTGCAGGTCGCCGGTGAGCACAAAGACGCCTTTGTCGAGCTTGTCCCAAAAATCGATGAGTTCCTCACGTTCCTTCAGGAACACCGTCCACGCATCATCTTTCTTAATGGTGAGCTGCTGGTCGTCTCCCCCTCCGCTGCCCACGTGGGGCACCATGAAATTCACTGAGGAGACGATGAAGATAAAGTCAGCCTTACTCTTGCTAATGTTGTCCTTAAGCCACTTTAGCTGTTGTTTGCCCAGCATGGTGGCCTTGGGGTTTGCTGGTTTGTCTACATTATGAAGGTTGCGGTGTGAACGGGTGTCGAGGAGGAAGAAATCGCAATTAGACACGCTGAACTTGCCGTAACATCGGCGGCCAATGGAGTAGCCCGCGGTACCGTCAGCCTTGGCCGGTGGATGGATGCGGACTTTGGTGGGGCTAAGCACCTCCACGATGTCATACACTGCAGAGTTTGGATTACCCGGTTGGCCATCAAGCTTGGCATCGGGCACGCCGGCTGTGGGAGTGCCCCAGTGCACGTGTAGGTTGCCCAGTTCCTTATAGTTTAGTTTTGTAAAATCCGCCTCGGGATCCTCAAGTACATCGTTGTTTTTCTTGAACTTGCCGGTGCCAAACCACGCGGATGAATTATGCTGTACGGGGTTGGCCCACGCGAGGTAGTCGAACCACGCTTTTGTGCCGATATCGCGAAAGACGGCGCGGCGATTGACGTAGCCCGCTTCGGCGGTTCCATAGATGTCATTGATCAGTTCGTGGTCGTCTGCAGTGTAGAAGGAGGGCACATGACGATGCCATTCACTCAGGTTACGGCCCCGCGTGAGGTAGGTTTTATAATTTTCCCAAACACCCACCACCGTTGGTGCCTTTTGAACGATGCGTGGGGCCTGTTGCATTGTGTCGAGGCCGACCTGGCGCAGCCAGTCTTTTGGAGAATAATCGCGGCGTTGTTCGTAGAGCCAGTCGCCATTGAGAATGGCGAAGTTGATGTCGTCGCGCACTTTTGCATTCAACGTTTTAAATACAGGGACGGTCGGCCCTGCGCTGTTGCCGCCGCCCCCTTGATTGTTGCCACAGGCAAACTCGAATTTAAAATTAAAGAGTCCCTTGGGGTTGCCCTTCGGGTTCTTGAAATCTACTGCGCGCGGCATGGTGCGGAAAGAGCCCTCCAGTTGATGATCATCGATACGGTAGTAATAACGCGTATTAGGTTTCAGCTTATTGATGGTGATGATGGCCGTGTTATCACGGGTGATGTCGGTCGTCTCAATGGATGCTTCGTGCGTGAACATATCTTTCTTGGTGCCGTAAAGAACCCTCACCTTGCCAGGGCGTTCGGTGCGCACCCACAGGCTCATGGAATCGGGTGCGGGCCTGCCGAGCATTGGCCCGTGGGTCACACGTGTCTCGGTGGGATTGCCATCGGGTAGCTGGGCTTGCGTTTCGAGGGCTAGATTTAGACTGAGTCCAAGCAGAAGGGTAATGGCAGTTTTCATAATTAAAATGTGGGTGCTCGGAAGATAGGGGCAGAATTCAGACTGCGCAACACTGCGGTGTTACAAAAAAATTTCCCGAAGAAGGAGGGGGGATGGGGCCGAGCTTCTGCCGTCAAAAGAAGAAGGCGACACAAACAAAATAGAACGGAGAGCAGGGCTTACATTACTGAGAAAATCCCAACCCGCCATCGTAATTCAGGGAAACTCGGCCCCGCCCCAATTTAACGGTTCCACCTAATTCCCAAAAAGTACCCCATTTTATTTTGTGACGGGTACGGCGGGTGCAGCCCAATTATTTCCAGCGAATCACTTCACTAATGGCTTGGTGGACTTCTTTTTTCCAGAGTTGGCCCATGTGGCCGCCTTTTTCATTGTAAATGATTTGGTTGGGGAAGTTTTGGCGGAACCAGTTCAGGTGCTCGTCGCTTAAAAGAAAGTCGTTGCTGGTGAGGACGAGGTGGAGGCTTTTGGCGGCGGTGGCGCCGGCTTGGCGTTGGCGGAGGTCGCTGGCGTTTGTGAGGGTGGCAACGGGGATGGTTTGTTGGGCGAGGTGGGGGGTGAGGATTTTTGTGAAATAATCTTCCCAGCTGAGGGCGTTGACGCGGTGGTAAAGACGGCGGCGGGCAGGGAGGTCGCGGCCTTCGAGGTTCAGGTGGCCGGAGAGGATGGCTTGGCGGAGGGTGATGCGATAGCTGAGGCCGATGAGGTACGAAGCTTCGGCGTCGGTGAAGGGCATGTTGGCGCCTTGCTCAGCGGTTTGTTTTTGGTTAACGGCGATCTTAAGCAGTGCGATTTGGCGGAGGGCTGCGGAGTCTTTGCCCGGGGTACGGTAGAGACGGTCGAGCGCTTTGAGGCCGTGGACGAGATCGAGCGGCGGGTTGATGGCGACGGCGTGTGCGTAGGTTTCGGGCGGGCTGGTGGCGGCGAGGTTGAGGGTGTACCAAGCGCCCATTGAAAAGCCGAGTAGCGACTGGCCGGTGAGGTGCGCTGCGCCGTGTTTGGTCGTGAGGTGGGCGGCGACGGATTGTTGGACGGCACGGATGGCGGCGAGGTCGTGTGGCATATAGCCGGGCAAATAATCGGCGGGGGCGCTGCGGATGAATTCCCAGTTGAAATTATTGCTGATGCAAACGACGTGGTAGCCTTCGGTGTGGGCTTGTTCGGCGAGGGCGAGGGCGCGGGTGCTGAGGCGGTGGCCACCGAGGCCGGGGAGGATCCACGCGATGGGGGCGGCTTTTTTTTGCAGCCATAGGGAAACGGTGAGGGGACGGGCGAAGTTTTTGGGTGTTACTTCGAGTTCATCCGCGAGCTTGGCGAAGTCTGGATTTTTTGGGCGCGAGTAAATCGCCATCAGCGTTTGTGTTTGGCCGGTATCTTCGGCAGAGCCGCCGAATTGGAGGTCGCGCACTTGGGCATCGCGCTTGAGGGTATAATTCATTTTGGCGAGTTCATACGGATCGTACTCAGTCTTGAGCATTTGGCTTAGGGTGCGGCTGCTAAAGGAGACGTGGTTGAAGCCCATCCCAATCCGGGCGGCGGGTGCAAGCGAGGCGGGATCAAGCCCCAATCCGGTAAAGCTGCCGAGCGCATCACGTTCAGAGGAGGCACCCAGCACAGGGACGTACAAATACATTTTCGATTCCCAACCCCAATGGCCGAACACTTGGCCAAGGTCTTCGCCGGTGGAGGCGAGGTTGTATTTGTGCGTGGCCGGATCGCCCAAGCCGGCCACGCCGAGAGTGGTGTTGATGAGAAACCGTTTGGTCTCCGTGCCCGCGCCGCTCCATTTGCCCTGCAATAAATTACTGACGAGTCGTAGCGGATAAAACAGATTATTGCGAAAATTACGGACGCCCGTGCGAGCGGGCTTGGGGATGAGCGTGTTGTAAACGCCTACGGCCGGGTCCACCGCATAGGCAAACAAAAATTCATTGAGCGCGAAGGAAGCACGGTTTACTGGCTCAATGGGGTCGGCCACCGAAGGCGTCATCAGCAGAGCGTCGGATGGATGTGATGCCTCCGGAAGCGAGTAGGTACGCGGCGCGGCGCATCCAATGCCGAGCAGGCCAAGGCAAACCATCAGCAGGACGAGGGATGGGTAAACAAAACGCATAAGTAAACTGTAACGACACGGAACGCGTGGATAATCGCTCGGGCGCGCAATAAATAGCAAGCCCATCCGGCGAAAAATAAAACTTTACGGCCCGAATATTTTGCAATTGGGCAATGCCTTGCGCAGGGCCGCGGCTTGCGCGGGCGGGATGGGGCAATGTTTGATGGAGAGAAAGCGCAGCTTCGTGAGGCTGTACAGCGGGGTCACGTCGGTTGCCTTATTGGAGGTCAACACGAGGCGGCGGAGTTGGGTGAGGCGCGCGAGGGGCTGGAGATTAGTCGCGCCGCAGCTGTCGAGTTCCAGCACCTCAAGTTGGGCGAGGTTAGCCAGCGGCTGCAGATCGTTGATGGGGGGATTGATGGAGAGCTGAAGCTCGCGCAGGGCGGTGAGTTTGGCCAACGGCTTGAGGTCGGCGATGCGGTTTTCATAGGCATAGATCACTTCCAGCTTGGATAGCCCCGCCAGCGGTGTGAGATTGGAAAGGCCATTTCTGCCGAGATCCACTTCGCGCAGTGCATGGCATTGAGCCAGCAAAGAAAGATCGCGCAATCGCATTGAGGCTAAATCAAGCTTCGTCACCCGCGCCCAGTCGGCGGGCGTGAGTGCGGCGTCCATCGGCATATCGAGCCCTGCCCGTACTGCCGCTTCAACGCGTTCCTGCGGGGACAAGCGTTTGGGTTTTACCTTGGGTTGATTCGTTTGTGTTGGCTTGGTGAATTGTGGCGGATGAATTTTCACCCACGACGCCACCAGCTTTTGGGCGACGGCAATTTGTTTGGCCGACATATTTTCCGCGCAATCCCGTAGGTTTTCGCCGGCTACCACATCCCCATTGGTGGAAGCAATGGCATACCATTTGTAGGCTTGGACCAAATCCGCCTCGCCCTCCTCGGCGGCTTCAAAAAGTGTTGCCAAATCAAACTGCGCGCTTACATCGCCAGCCATTGCTTTCTCTTCAAGTTTATCCGCTTCCGATGAGCAGCCCACGGCCAACAGGCCAATCACAGGAATCCAAAAAAAACGCATGACGAAGTGTAGAATTTGGTGAAGAAAATGCAATCGTTGTTAGCTTGCGTCTTCGGCTTGGGATTCGGTGCGCAGGGATTTCCAGGTGGCTTCACCGACGTAAAGTAGCAGCCAGCCGAGTGCCGCGAAAAACACATCGCGTCCGCGCCGCACGACCGCATACTGCGCGCCCAGCTCGTGGCCGTAGCCGAAGAGCGTGAACAGCCCCACCACGCTGAACTCCTGCACGCCCAGAGCGCCGGGCACCACGGTGTTAAACCCTCGCGCCACGCTGATGAAGGCTTCGATTGCAAAGGCATCGGCCCACGTCACTTGCGCGCCGAGCAGATGGGCGACGACCATAATTTCCACGGTGTCGAACATCCAGCCGGCAAGATACGTGAGTGTGCACCAGCGGAAATATTTTCTGTCGCGATTGTAAAAAACATAAATTTCATCATCGAATTCGCGAATTTTTTTCTCCTTGGGCACCAGCGACTTCAGCCCAAATCCCAGTCGCCGCACCCACCCGATGAGCGTGGAGCAAAGCCCGTGTCGTTGGATGCGGAAAAGCAGCGCCATACACGTGAAGGCGAATAACGCGATGGCGGCGAATGCCCATTTGATTTCCGTGTGTTCCGCGGGCAACGCTACCGCCGCCACCGCAGCACCCAGCGCGATGAAGGTGGATTGCGCCACCGACTGAGCCGTCTTCGATCGTACCGCCGCCGAGGCCGCGGTGACCATCGGCACGCCTTGGCGTTTGAGCAGCCCCACTTTCACCGCCTCGCCGCCCACGTACATACTGGGAATCACGTTGTTAATCGCTTCGCCAATGAGCCGAATGCTCCACACCACGCGAAATGGAATGCCCTTCAACGCCGTCGGCCCAAAGGTAAACTGCCAGCCGACGCAATCGATTGTGAACACGATCGCGTATGGAATGAGCGCCACGAACATCCACGGGCCGAGCTTGGCAAAGGGGTCGCGGATGTCCGTCCAGCCGGTGCGTTGGATGAACCACACAAACAACGCAAGGCCCACGGCGAGCAACAAGAAGCGCCATTTTTTTTTCACGCGGTTACCTCCGCGTCATCGCGTTGATGCACCCACAGCGCCGCGATCCAAAACAAATGAACGCCAATCGCCGCCATCCATAGAAACCAATCAACGCGTTGCGCAATGACCAGCGCGAGCAGCAGCACGGAGAAATCGCGGTTGGCGGTTTTGTTGATAAACGACTGGAGCCGAACGTGAGCGCGCAGCATCACCGCGAAGAAAATCACCGTGCCCACTGCCGCAGAAAGCCCCAGCCACAACGCCGGACCACTGTTGCCGTTGAGTTTGTAAACCCCTGCGCCGAGGCCGGCGAACAGGCACAGTCGTACAATTTGGTTCCCGCCCAATTCAATCCACTTGCCGATTGCAGTTTCCTTAAACCCCATCCGCGCGAGGTCGCCATCGATGCAGCCCAT
Organism: Limisphaerales bacterium; assembly: GCA_014382585.1. Lineage (NCBI taxonomy): Bacteria > Pseudomonadati > Verrucomicrobiota > Verrucomicrobiia > Limisphaerales > Limisphaerales bacterium. The sequence continues at coordinate 44,887 of JACNJL010000057.1, forward strand.
CACCGCCGAGAGTTGCAACAGCACCGCGCCGAGGATCATCCATTGGGGCAAACCAATCGTGAAACAAGCCGCCGCAACCACGCCCAGCAATGTGGCGAAAACAGAAACCTGGTTTGGCGTGACCCGCGTGTGAATCAGCAACCGCGACAATGGCCGACCCATCGGACGATTGAAATGCGTGTCCACAAGGCCATCGGTGGGGCTGCCCATCGTGTCCCAAAGGGCGTCCTCCGCCTGCGCGGCGCTGAGGCCATCCTTCACCGCACACGCCACGCCACGGGCATGGATGCGCGGGCGATCCGGCAACGAATCTTCCAACGAATTTTTCCATTCCGCCACCCAGCCGCACGGCAGCGGTTCGCGCGTTTCAGAAAATAATCGACCGCCTTCAGTCAGCACTTTTTTAAAATCCGGCAACTGCACCACCAATTGGCCGGAAGCGATGAGTGAATTTTCCTCCAACGGGGGCATCTCCTCTACCCAGTTCACCGCGGTCCCCAGTGCTTTGGCGCGCGTGAGCTTGGGCCGTTCGCCGGCGCAAACGAGAGTGATGTCCTCCGCGCCCGCACGGTGAGCAGTCATCACCAACCGATCCAGCACCGAAAGTCCCGCAATCGTGCGGTGACACGCGGAGTCATCAGCCAATAAAAACACAGAAACACTCACAGCAAATTCCCGCGTACCCAACAACTCCTCCGCCCGCAAAGCAAGGGAATTTAGCGGCTAACTCCAGAGCGCGTCGCGCAGGCCGGAGGCGCGGGTGGTCTTGGCTTCAATGGCGTCGGTGAGGACTTCCGGCGGGGCCATCAAGGTGACTTCGTTTTTGGCACGCGTGATACCCGTGTACACCAACTCACGCGTGAGCACCGGCGCAGATTGCGAAGGCAATACCACAAGTACGCGGTCGAATTCCGACCCCTGCGATTTATGAATTGTCAGTGCAAAGGCCGTTTCGTGTTCGGGCAACCGCCCTGGGGCAAATTGCATCAGCTCACCGGTTGGGTTGATGAAATAAACGGCTAACCCGGTTTTATCCTGCCAGACAATGCCGAGGTCGCCATTGAAAAGCCGGGTGGGATAATTGTTGCGCGTGATGATGACGGGGCGTCCGTGATACCACTGGCCGGGTTTGCGGTCGCCGGATTCCAGCAGGGCTTGTTCCAGCTGTTGATTGATACGTGGCGCACCGAAGGGGCCGCGGCGCATCGCGCACAGAATGCGGAACGCGTTCCACTCCGTCAGAGCCTGTTCGGGGCTGTCGGCTTGCGTGACTTGCTGGAAGACATCACGAACGGGAGTCAATAGACGGTCGGTGAGTTGATTTGCAGCTGGAAGGGTTTCGCGGGCGAGATGAGTGTTTTCTGGTTGATCCATCCACTGGATTGCGGCGGCAGCATTCCCATCGTTAATATGTGCGGCAAGGGTGAGAATATCTTGTGAATTAGCGGCGCGATGGCTGAAATCCAGCCGCACCACGCAGTCGCCGAGTGGGTTGGTTTCCTTTACGGATTGGATTGGCTGGCCGGTGGCGGCGGCTGCGGCGGCGGTGTATTCGGGCGTGGCGGGGAGGTCGTGGGCGTTGCCGCAGATGTCGGCCAACACGCTGCCCGCTTCCACGGAGGCGAGTTGGTCCGGATCGCCTAAGAGGATGATGCGGGCATCGGAACGGCAGGCGTGGAAGAGGCGAGCCATCATTGTGAGATCAATCATTGATGCTTCGTCGACGAGTACCACATCGTAAGGCAACAGATTGTTTTCATCAAAACGAAAGCGCGATCCATCGGCGCAAGCGCCGAGCAAACGGTGCAGGGTGCGGGCTTCGGGCAATTCGGCGGCATCCAGTGGCTTGGGAAGCAGTTGGCTTTTTTCGGCATCGGCGAGTGCGTTACGGATTTGTTCCTGCAAACGGGCGGCGGCTTTGCCGGTGGGGGCGGCGAGGGCAATGCGGAGGGGATCGATCACATCGAGTTTGATTCCAAGAGTGAGCAGGCGTCCGGCCACATAAGTTTTCCCGGTGCCGGGGCCGCCGGTGATGATGGATAGCCTTCGGGTGAGGCCCACGTACGCGGCGAGGTATTGCCGGTGAAGGCCGTCTTTCGAAGGTTGGCTGCCGGGGAAAAACGCGGGCAGGTTTGATTTGAAATCCGCCGCATCAAGGGCATCGGGTGGCTCCGCCGCGCGCGCGCGCAGGGTTTCGGCGAGGCCGGTTTCAAAGTGGTGCAAACGGTGGAGATAAAGGCGGTGCGCGTCATCGAGAATGAGTGGCTGAAAATCGTCGGGCTTGCCGACAAGCGGGCTGTTATTCAACACCTTCAGCCAATCCTCGCGTGCGGGCAGGGGAAGGGGGGCGCCGTGATCGCGCGTGAGTTGGGATTGGAATTCTTTTGGGCCAAAGGGCAGGCAAACATCGCCGCGCCCGCGCGCGCGGGAAAGCACTGCGGCGGCCAGGGCCAGCTCCGGAGGGGCTTTCGTGTCCATTCGATGCAGCAACGCGCCAAGCGCGCGATCCACGGAGCGAAATTCGTCGCTGTTCACCACGGAAGCGTGTTCACCGAAAACAGTGTTTAGGTCGTGACTCATTGTTGTTTTTTGTGCAGGCCGAAGGCGGTTGAGAGTTCGGCGATCAATTCGGGTTGTGGCAGGTCAAAGAAAATCCCTTGGCCGGGCCGGGCGGGGTCGATGCCGCGGTTGAACACATAATACGCGCCGCCGAAATGGGTGGCGTACGCGTAGCCTTCCACGCGTTGGCGCAGGTAGGCATCGAGCGCCACGGTGTAAATATGATATTGCAGGTGATAAAAACTTCGGGCCATCGCGGCGGGTAGCTGGTCGGGGGTGTAGGCGCTGGCGTCGTGGCCGAGGCGGTTGGATTTCCAATCGAGGATGAAAAAGCGTTCGCCGCGGCGGAAGACGAGATCGATGGAGCCGCGCATATAGCCGCGTAATGTTTTAAATGAAAGTTGGCCGATACGATTCGGCAGCGTGTTCGGCCAGGCGTCACTTTGATGGCGTGCAAAAATGTCGCGGAGTTGGGCCGGTTCCACCTTGGCTAAACGCTGGGTGAAGTCCAGTTCGGCGATGCGGTCTTTGGTTTTTAGTTTCGCCAAGGTGAAATCGTCGCCTGCGCGCAAAGGCGTGTTGAGGAGATCGCGAATGTTTTGGTGAAACGCTTCGGTCAATCCATCTTTCAATTCACCGAATCCAAAGCGTTCGAGGTATTTCTCGATGATGGCGTTTTGTGAGGCGTCGTTGGTGGCGGCTTTTTCGAAATCGAGATGCTCCATAATTCCGTGGAGACAATTGCCGGCGGTGGTGCCGGCTGGGAATTTGTGGATGCCCTTGGGTTCGGCGGGCTCCACCGGTTCGTTGGTTCCGGCGTCGTGGTCAGGTTTTTCGTGGCGATCGTGAAAATGATGGTCGCCCGCCGTCCAGCCGGAGAAGGAGTGGATGCCTTCGCGGGCATCGGTGTTGCCGGTGAAGGACTGGGCGGACAATGGTTGATCTGAAGCCGTCTTGGACTTCCAGCGGTCGCCATTTGATTGAGGCAGCAATTCGGAGCCGATAGTCCCGCCCGTTTTTTTGGCCAATGCCTCCAAATCTTCGGTGATCATTTCCGGGGTGAGCTTGGCGATGCCGGCGTCGTTGTCGGCGGGGGCCACCTCCATGCCCGCGTCGGGATGGAGCAGCCAAGCGAGGCTGGTGATTTCCTTTTGGCCTTGTTTGTTCGGATTACCCAGCCGACCGTGGACCACGGTGCAGCGGTGCTTGGCGCGGGTGGTGGCCACGTAGAGGAGGCGTAACTCGTTGGCGAGCGTTTCTTGTGCGGCAAGTCCCCGGCTTTTTTCTACTTCTTTGGAGCCCAAATCGAGCACGACCTGACCGGGATGTTCTTTGGCGTCGGGATGAAAAACGAAGCCTTCCTTTGGCGTGTTTTTCCGATCCCACGCGAAGGGCACGTACACGATCGGATATTCCAAGCCTTTACTGCGATGTACGGTGACGAGGCGCACGGCATTTTCGTCGCTCTCCAAGCGGAGTTGATTTTTGTCATCGGGCCGGTCGTCCTGACGTTGACGTGCCAGCCAACGGGCGAGGGAAGTGGCGCTCATCCGATGGGTGGCCATCGTGTCCTGCAAAATTTCGCCCAGATGAAAAAGGTTAGTGAGACGGCGATCGCCATCATCAAAACGCAATGCTTGTTCGCGCACTTTGCCCTCGGTGAGGAATCGTCGGTACATCGGCAGGAAACCTTCCTTTACCATCAGCGCCTGATAATCCGACAAGCCTTTGGCCACCTTGATCATTCGTTGTTCGTCTTCGGTGCATTCGGAGAGTGAAGTGGGCCCCAAGTCGTAGAGTTCCGGCAACCGATGCAAGGCGTGGCCGTCGAACCCGAGGAGATCTGTGGCGAGGAGTTGTTTGATTCGGCTGAGGTTATTAGGTGCGGCGAGGGCTTCCAAAAGCAATTCCAGCTCGGCCGCCTCGGCACTGGCAAAGACACTTTCGTGAGTTTTCAAAACTGCCGGAATGCCGCGTTCCGCGAGGGCTTTTTTCATCGCCACGGCTTGGGCGTTCTTGGCGACGAGCACGGCGATGTCGCCAGGCTTAACCGGCCGGGGCTCTTTGCCGGGCTGTTCAAAATGCGCGTCACTGTGCAGCAGCTTCACAATCGCCGAGGCCACCACGCCGGGGAGTTCGCCCCGGGCCTTGCCGGCGGCCACCCAGTCATCGCCTACGCGCGGGAGCCCCGAGGGTGATTTTTCCGTGCCAGGCCATAGCCAGAAATTTAAGTGAGCGGCAGCATCGCCCACCAATGTTGCCCCGCGATCGCTATAATTATCCGGCGCCTTGGAGGGCTCGAATTGGATGTCATCAAAGAAAAATGGCCCGGGAGTGTGGCTGCCACGATTTTCAAACAGTTGACCCACGGCTTGGATGGATGGCGGCTCGGAGCGGTAGTTGGTGAGCAGCGTGCGCTCCTCGTCGGCCAGCGCGCGCGCGGCGAGGTAGCTGAAAATATCCGCACCGCGAAAGCTGTAAATGGATTGCTTGGGATCGCCGATGAGAAACAGCGCAGTTTGCCCTCCACCGTGAAAGAGCGTCTTGAAAATATTCAACTGCACCGGGTCAGTGTCCTGAAATTCATCAATCAGCGCCGCCTTGAATTGGCTGCGCACTTGCTGGGCGAGGGGGCCATCGGGAGCCTCTCGAAGCACGGCGTCCAGCTCGGTCAACATATCGCCGTACCCCAGCAGCCCGGCCGCCTCTTTGCGCTTCGGCAATTCCGTTTGTGCAAATTGGAGAAACGCGGATCGGCATCCATTGGCAATTGCATCGCCTGTTTTTGAAATGGATTCGCAAGCCTCAAAGAATGACATCGCGTCAGAATCGGGCGGCTCAAAGTCCATGTTCTGATTTTTGGGTTCCAGAATCGTTTCGGGCAGGAACCAGCTCAAATCTTTCCAGTGACTGGCGGTGAAAGACATTTGTTCAATGGCCTCCAAACTCTCAAGATAACCATCCACCGTTTCCGATTTGTAAGGGCCGCGTTTGAGTTTGCTTTCCTTTAGGAACCTGATGGCATCAGCCCGCGCACCATCCAAATCGGCAAGGGCGCAAATGGCGGTTTCCAAATCCTGTTCGAGATCCTCCATCGATTGATCGGTGATGGGGCCGCGCACTTCCAGCCCGGGATAATTCAACAGCGGGCTGCCCAGCGTGGCCAGTCCGTCTGGCCCAAGGCACTTGTTGCCGGGGCCGCCGCGCCAGAGAGAAAGGTCTTCGCCGACCAGAATGCTGGCGGTCATTTTGCGGGGCACCACTTGGACGCGCCAGAAATCGCGGGCGATTTCGCCCAGCAACCCGATTTCGTTCGTGGTGATTTCCTGCTCGAAAGGTCGGCCGCATTCGAAAGCGCGATCGGCCAGCATTCGTTGGCAGAAACCGTGGATGGTGAAAATGGGCGCATTGTCAAATTCCGCCCGCGCCAACTGCAATCGCAGCTTGGAGGTTTCGCGGTTGAGCTCACCGGAGGCGGCTTTTTCGCGCACTTGATTCATCAACTGATCGTTGGGGTCTTTGACCTTTTCCGTCTCGAGCACCAGCAGGGCTTCGGCCAATCGGCGTTGGACGCGGTCGCGCAATTCCTTGGTGGCGGCTTCGGTGTACGTTACCGCGAGAATTTCGCCCGCCTCCAGCCCGCGCTCTAAAATGAGCCGCGTGAATAGCCCGGCGATGTTATAGGTTTTGCCCGTGCCCGCGCTGGCTTCAATCAACGTCACGCCCTCTTCCAGCGAGGCGTTAGTTAAATCAAATTCTTGTTTTACAGGTTCACTCATTTGGATCTCTCAAGTCTGTGAGGGCTTTGCTCCGGCGCGTGGGGTTGTGTTTCACCAAGGGTTCAAAAATGGCTTGAGCCAACTCGGCAAAACGCGGATCGATCAGTGGATCCACATTTTGAAAACAAAGCTGGTGAGCAGCATCCTCGCTTTCGGGAAATCCTTTGCCAAATTCATCCGGCTCCCATTTTTTCCGCGCCTCCTCGATGCGCTTGGCCTGAATGGCTTCTGGGTCATCCGCGCCCTTCGTGCTGGCTTTCATAAAAGCGAACGACGTTTTTGGAAAAAACAACAACGGCTCCTGTTGGCCCTGCCAATAAATCTGCAGCAATTCAGCCAGCCATTGGTGAGCGTCCTCGATTTTCTCAATGGGCTTGAGCCATTTCAACTCCTGCACGCCTTCTTTCTGGCCGACGACGAGGGTGAGTGTGGGCGAGAGCGTGGCCGGAGAAAGTGCGTGCCACACTACGTGCCGTATCCAGCCGGCCAAGAATTCGCGGCCATTCACGTTGGCGCAGCGCAGGCTCACTTGAGTGCGGGGATCGGCAAACGAATCCAGCTCGCCCGTGAGGTGAAATCCCCTGATTTTGAGATCCACCGTTTCCCGCAAGTCCGCCTGAGGCACCAAGGAACCCGAAGGTTCCGCGCGCAGGCTTTGGGTAAATTGGGCCATTCGCTTGCGCAAATTCTCAAAGGTCGCACGGCCAAATTCGCCGTGCGGCAGCCTTCCCTCGGCTTGGAATCGCGCCCGCAGCGCAGCCGTTGCGTCTTCCAGATTTACGTCCGCATCCAGCGCGAGCTTCAAGAGATCGTCATTGATTTTATATTCATCCAGCCTGTTCAACACAAACGGTTCTTCGTCGGCCAACAAATCGTCGCGCGACCGCAAATACATCTCCATCCGGTTGCGCACAAAGTGTTCCACGGGTTTCCGGTAAAATTGCAGCAGCTCATCGAGGGTCACCGCCTTGCGTTCCGCCTCCGGGGGATCCAGCGGTTGTTTGATAAACCATTGGGATTCCGCCGCCGTCTCGACGGCCTCTTCATCGCGCCCCAAAGTTTCCCGCAGCTTTTCCGCTGCGGCGGCTTGGGTGGCGGAATAGCTAATGAGCTTCGGATTGTCGGCGTCAAAATACGCCGCACTGAAAGCCTGCAGCCGATGTTCGTGCACCAGAGTATCCCGCGCGGATTTCTCAAATTCAAACGAGCGATCCAACGCATCGAGCAGTTCACCAATCGCAACCGAAGGCGGATACGAGTGCTCATCAGCCTGCGATTGGCCCAGATAACTGAAATACAAGACTTCACGCGCCGCCAACACGGTTTCCAAAAAAAGATAGCGGTCATCATCGCGCACCGAGCGGTCGCCGGGCTTTCGCCGGACGGCCATCAAGTCGAAGGCCTCCGCTCTGTCGGCCCGCGGGAAAACGCCATCGTTCATTCCCAGCAAACAAATCACGCGAAACGGCACGCTGCGAAGCGGCTTGAGAGCGCAACACGTCACCATACCGCGCAGGTAGCCATCGCGTGTCTTGGTTTCCTCCAACGTGGCCAGCAGTTGCGCGCGCACCACGGCGATGTCCACTTCAGCAGTGTAGTCCGCGTCGCCCGCCAATTTTTCCAACCGGTCAATGGCTTTTTGCAGTTGGCCCAATTCATCCTTTTCATCGCCGCGCGCGTCAAAGAAACGCTTCAGCAACGCCCGCAAATCGCGGGTCCATTGGGCGACCGGACGCAACGTTTGGAAATCCTCAGCCGTTGCATGCAGCGCGTCCACGAAATCGGACAGCCCTCCCACGGCCTCGGCCAAGTCGCCCTCCACGCCGGGCAGCGGCAGCCGACCTTCGCAGAGCTGTTCGCCATCGGCCTGCATCGCGTATCCCAGCACCATTCGATCCAAGCCAAAGCGCCACGTATTCTGTTCCTCGGGCGTTTCACTTTTGATGCCAATGGACGTGTCGCGATGTGTTGCATCGTAACCCCAATTGATGTGGGCATCGCGACAGCGCGGGTACAACAATTGCAGTTCCTCCGCGCCAATGCCAAACCGTCGGCTCACCGCCGCTGTTTCCAATCGGGTGAGCACTTCGTTGATTGGCAAAACGGTATCATCCATTTCCAGCAACGACAGAAAGGCATCCACAATGGCGCTCGCCGCCCGCGGATGGCGGTCAGCGATAGTAAAGGGAATGCAGCTGGCCGGATCTTCCGGATTATCGAACACCGCCCGGATGAGGGGCGCATACGATTCAATGTCGGGCGTCATCACTACTACTTCGTGCGGGGCAAGGTCATCGTGCGTTTGGAATAAATGCAGCAACTGATCGTGCAACACTTCAACCTCGCGCAATGCGCCGTGGCAGGAATGGACCTGCAACGAGTCATCCATTGGCGCCTTGCGCCCATCACGCGCGGGCAAATCCACTGCGCCAATATCCGCCTGTAATTCCCGCAGTAGTGTGCCGCGCTTGGGTTTCCCAAAAAGAGCTTCGTCCCAGCCCTCGTTTCCACCCAGCAACATTGAATGAAATTCCTGACCCACGCGGCCCATTGAAACGAGCAGGGGATGCCCGTCGGGCGAAGCGGGCACCTCGCTCCCGGCCACCTCCACTTGGCGCCAGTGATCACGCACGGATAACAGATCATCCCAAATTTCAGCCGTCGGTTGGGTGACCAGCAAATGTACCGCTTGTTGAGTAGCTAAGGCGCGGATCACCTTCCAGTGTTCTGGCGGCAACATTCCCAATCCAAATAAAAAAACCGGGCCGGTTCCGGCCGCCGTTGGCTTCGTCAAAAAAATCTCCCGCAAGGCCGCCGGATGATCGGTGCCCACGCCTCGGTATACACCCTGCCATAACGCCGCCTGCCACCGCGCCGCCTCACCGCTCGGCCACTGGCCCAGCATCTCGGGCCGATATAAAAGATATTGATCGAACAAGCCTGCCACGCGCCGGGCCAGCCCAAAGGCTTTGAGTTGCCGCGGGTCGTCTTTCAGAAAACGTGCCGGCTCCTCAAGCGTGGTTCCATTGAGCAAACCCAGAATACGCCAAGTTAGTGCTTCTGATCCGTACCCCGACACGTCTTTGCCATTCGCTACGCACCGCTCAATAAAATCCGTTGGAAAAATTAACTCAATGTTCGCGCAAATCCCCTCTGTTTCTGCCAGCCATCGTGTGAGCCAATGCCGCATCCCCAAGCTGGGCACCACCACCATTTGTGGCTCAAACGGATCCGTTGGCCGATAGTTACGCAGCAGCCCGGCCAGATGCGTAGCCAGTCGCTCGAGGTCGTTACTTGCATGAATTTGGATGCCTGCCATTGGGTGGATATTATTCTAATTATTAGATATCGGTTTCGCAAACAGTTTTCCAAATTGCAGACGACAAGAAGACCGTATCAAAGCCAGTGGGACAATGGTAGTCCCAGGATTGTAAGGACACAAAAAAGCCCCCGCACGCGGGGGCTTGCAAATGGGTTAGGAGAATCCTACTTGAGGTTTTTCTCGTACTTCGCGGGATTGCCCTTGAAGCGGGTCAAGGCGCGTTCCTTGGAGAAGTAGATTTTTTTGCCTTTGTATTCCATGGACGGGCTCTTGGGATGTACGCGGGTGTCGCTGTACACGGGGCAGAATTGCTGCGCCATCGGCTTGATGGTTTTGGAGGCCACGGCTTTGAGCTGCGGGGCTTGCTCGACGCTGACTACGGCGTAGTAATCCGGGTTTTGGGCCCAAAGTTTTTTGCATGTGCCGCAGCAGGTGTAGACTTTGACACCTTTGTACACGACGAACTCTTCTTCATCGATTTCGTCTTCGATCATTAGCGGGCACATTTTTTGTGCGGGCGCGGCTTGGGTGGTCACGGCGATGCCTGTCAAAAAGGCGGCCACTATCAGTGTTTTTGTAAAAACGTGTTTCAGCATGGTTTCGTATTTGTGTCTTAGTTTGTTTCCCTAATTTAAGTGCGGGAGGGATAAGACGCCATAAAGGGCAGGGTGCATTCAACTCAATTTTTTCAAAACCGCACGTTTATCGACCTTTTCTTGTCATAAACAGGTGGGGTTTGCAGCGAGGGTCATTTTTTCTTCAACGCTTTTTTCATTAGCACCACCACTGGCTTGAGGTCGGCGGGCTTGTCGGTGCGGGCGATTTCTGTGCCATCGGAGCTCAGCACAATGGCGTAAGTTTGGTTGCGTTTTACTTTCAGCCGATCCCCGTGAGGCGCGCGTCCATTCCGGGTATCGAAATGCAGAACCACAAATTTGGGTGTCAGTTTCGCGAACGCACGGTCCGCCTCCGGTTTCCTTTCCAAGGCCCGGCAAAAGCGTCCTCAGATGGAATCATAAACGTAAATGAACACAGGCTTGTGATGCGCCTTGGCCTCGGCCAGTGCCTTGGGCAAATCGGTGTGCGGCTCGCCGGCAGATGTCTGAAAGTTTGCCCAAAACAAAGACATCAAAATCGTCGCGGTCATAAGTGTCAGTTTCATTTCGAAATTCTATGTTTCATTTGACGCAGCGATGCAGTTGCTCTTTCAACCAATCGGGGTTTTTTATCCATCGTCATTTCGTCCAATGGGACCGTTTGCGACATAAGCGAAAGCTAGCACTCATTGGGGTTTGCACAAGGGCACAAAAAACCCGCGCCGGCAATTGCGGGCGCGGGTTGTTAATGGGTTTGGCTTATACGTCTTTCCATGCGCGGTCCTTGGCGGAGGCGAGGACGGCGTCGCAGACGTGGGCAGTTTCGAGGGCGTCGCGGAAGGTTGGGTTGCACGGTTTGCCGCTGTCGAGGCTGCCGAGGAAATCGGCGACTTGATGCACAAATGTGTGTTCGTAGCCGATGCACAGTCCGGGCACCCACCACTTGTCCATATAGGGCATGTCGCCGTCGGTGATGTGCACGCTGCGCCAGCCGCGGGTGGTGGACTCATCGCTGTGGTCAAAAAACTCGAGCCGGTTGAGGTCGTGCAAATCCCAGCGGATAGAGGCATCGGCACCGTTGATCTCGAAGGTGTACAGCGCCTTGTGTCCGCGGGCGTAGCGGGTGGACTCAAACAAGCCGAGCGAGCCATTTTTAAAATGGCAGTGGAAAAGACAGGCGTCGTCGATGGTGACTTCCTGTTTCTCGCCGGTGGCAGTGTGGACGCGTTCTTTAATAAACGTCTCGGTGACGGCGGACACGTCGGCGATGCTGCCATTGAGCCACAGAGCGGTGTCGATGCAGTGGGCGAGCAGGTCGCCAGTGACGCCACTGCCGGCGGCCGCGGCGTCCAATCGCCACAAGCCTTCGCCGCCTTGCGGGAGGTCGGCGCTGATGGTCCAGTCCTGCAGGAAGTTGGCGCGGTAATGAAAAATCTGGCCGAGCTTGCCGCTGTCGATAATTTGTTTGGCAAGCGTGACGGCTGGCACGCGGCGGTAATTATACCAAACCGTATTCGGGACGCCGGCTTTCTCGACGGCGGCGACCATTGGCAAACTTTCGTCAGCGGTGCGGGCGAGGGGTTTTTCGCACAGCACCATCTTGCCCGCTTCGGCGGCGGCGATGGCCACCTCGGCGTGTTGATCGTTGGGTGTGCAAATGTCGATGGCGTCGATATCATCGCGCTTGAGCAGCTCGCGCCAATCGGTTTCAAAACTTTCGTAGCCCCACTGTTCGGCGAAGGCTTTGGTGCGATCTTCCGTGCGGCCGCAAACGGCCTTGAGCACCGGCCGATGGCCGAGGTCCGGAAAAAAGTCGCTCACGCGCTTGTAACCATTCGTGTGAGTGCGGCCCATAAAGCCGTAACCGACGAGCCCGATGTTAAGTGATTTTTTTTCGCTCATTATTTCAAAAGATTATTCCCAGCCGTGCGCGTCGCGGACGTCGATCATGGCTTTGAGGATGGTGTTCCACGTTTCGGGGTTTTCGAGTGTGGCGTTGGGGAACATGCAGCCGTCCCAGCAGATGTGTTGGATGCCGCGGTCGGCGGCGTCCTTGAGCCAGTAGCCGGAGCATTTTGTGATGTCGAGTTTGCCGTTCGGGTCATCGGCGGGGCAGTGTTTGCCGGTCTTGTCGTGGTCGCCGGCGCCGTGCACTTCGCCATCGTTTTGGGCGACGTGGAAGTCGATGGTCCACGGGCGGAGGGCATCCGTCATCTTCTCGTACGCGGGCCAGAACTCTTCGTCGCTGTAGCCTTCCTGCACGAGGGCGTGCTCAGGGGCATTGTAGCCCAGCGTATAAAGATAAGTGTGTGCGAGGTCGGCCTGGAAGCCGAGCGCCTCGGGCATTCCCACGCCTTCGAGGACGTCGAGCATATCTTTCCAACTGTGCATTCCGGCCCAGCAAATCTCGCCTTCGGCAGCGAGGCGTTCGCCGTGGCCGGCGGCGATGGTCGCGGCTTCTTTAAAGGTCTCCACGATTTGCGCAGTGTTAGCGGTGGAATCTTCGCGCCATTTCTCGACGCCGAATTCTGCGGAGTCGATGCGGATGACGCCGTACTTGCGTGCGCCGTGTTCGTTGAAAATTTTCGCAATGCGACAAGCCATTTTCACTGCGTCGAGAAACTTTCCGCGCTGCTCGGCCGATCCCATCGCCGAATCGCCCACGGTGCCCGGCCAAATGGGCGCGACGAGCGAGCCAATGTCGAAGCCTTTGCCGACGATGAGGTCGGCGATGCTTTTCAGCTCATCATCGGTGGCCTCGGGATTGGTGTGCGGCAGGAACAAAAAATAATCGATGCCATCAAATTTCTGTCCGTCCACTTCGGCGGCGGCGGTGAGGTCGAGCATATGCTCGAGGCTGATTGGCGGCTCCTGGCCTTCGTCGTCGCCTTTGCCGACGAGTCCGGGCCACATGGCATTATGAAGTTTTGGGGATTTGCTCATAAAAAGTTTAGTTGATTAAACACATGGAAACGGCGGCCAAGGTAGCAACCCAGCGGCTGCGTTCAACTCCAAAATGCTACGAAGTGCAACGGCGTTCTGAATTACGCCAATTGCAGCGAGCGTTGTTTCTCGGAGCGTTTGCGGTCGTGTTCGTTGAGGATTTTTTTGCGGAGACGGAGGGTTTTCGGGGTGGCTTCGACGTATTCGTCGGGGGCGATGTATTCGAGCGCGCGCTCAAGGCTGAGGATCATCGGGGCATTTAATATAATGCCTTTGCCGTCGCCTTGGGAACGGAAGTTGTTGAGGTGCTTGGCGCGGATGGGGTTCACGGGCAAGTCGTTGTCTCGAGCGTTTTCGCCGACGATCATTCCTTTGTAAACTTTATCGCCGGGGACGATGAGCATCCGGCCGCGGCCTTGGAGGGTGTCGAGCGCGTAAGCGGTCACGGTGCCATCTTCCATGCTGACGAGTGCGCCGGTGCGGCGCGCGGGGATGTCGCCGGTGTCCGGCGCGTACTCATGGAAAAGATGGCTCATGATGCCTTCGCCGCGCGTGAAGTTGAGCAGCTCGACCTCGAAGCCGATGAGCCCGCGCGTGGGCACGAGCGCCTCGAGCGTCATGCGGTCGCCGGCGGGAGACATATCGGTGACGTTGCCTTTGCGCGTGGCGAGCGCTTCCATCACGTCGCCCACGGAGTCCTGCGGTACTTCGAGAAAAACTTTTTCAATCGGCTCGAGCCACTTGCCGTTTTCGTCCTGATGCTTCAGCACCTCGGGACGGCTCACAAGCACCTCGAAACCTTCGCGCCGCATTTGTTCGATGAGCACGGCGATCTGCATTCCGCCCCGACCGGTGACGTGGAAAATTTTGCTGTTATCCGTCTGCGCAACTTGCAGCGAAACATTCGCACGCCCCTCGCGTTCGAGGCGTTCCCAAATGCTACGGGCGGTGACTTTTTTGCCGTCCAATCCCGCGAGCGGACCGTCATTCACCGCGAAGGCCATTTTAATGGTCGGCGGATCGATGGGCTTAAAAGGCAACGCCGGACGATCGAGGCTGTCCACGAGCGTTTCGCCAATTAAAATATCCGGCAAGCCCGCTACGCCCACGATGTCGCCGGCGTGGGCTTCCTCGATTTGGATTTGCTTGAGCCCCTCAAAATGAAATAGCGCCGTCACCTTGCCCGCCACCGGTTCCGCATCGCCGCGCAAACCAAAAAGTGGATCGCCCACACGAATGGTGCCCGTGCGAATTTTGCCAAACCCAATTCGGCCGAGATAATCCGAGTAGCTCACATTGGCCACCGCCAGGCGATAGCCTTCGCCCGCATCACTCGTTGGCGCTGGCACGCGGTCGACGATCATCTCGAAGAGCGGCGTCATTTCACCGCCGAGTTTTGTGTGATCCGTCGTCGCGTAGCCATCCTTGGCGCTGGCGTAAATATACGGAAAATCCAACTGCGCATCCGTGGCGCCCAATGCGATGAAGAGCTCAAATACCTGATCCAAAACCCATTCCGGCCGCGCGTGGTCGCGGTCGATTTTGTTGATCACCACAATCGGCTGCGCGCCCGCCTCCAACGCCTTGCGCAGCACAAACCGCGTCTGCGCCTGCGGCCCTTCTTTCGCATCCACCAGCAACAACACGCCATCAATCATACTCAGCGACCGCTCCACCTCGCCGCCAAAATCCGCGTGCCCCGGCGTGTCCACAATATTCACATGATGCCCGCGAAACTCGAATGCCGCATTTTTTGCCGTGATCGTGATGCCCTTTTCGCGCTCCAGATCCATCGAATCCATGATCCGCTCCTCCAAAGCGATCGCCTGATTCGCACGAAAGGTCCCCGATTGCTTGAGAAAACAGTCCACCAACGTGGTCTTCCCATGATCCACGTGCGCAATAATTGCAATGTTACGGATTAGCTCCATGATGTCCCCTCCCGAGGAGCCGGGGACTATGCACGCCTTGAGGGTGCTACACAAGAAAAAGCCTCCGGAAATTAGAAGACTGGCTGCGGAGCCGTCATCGTGTAGCCAACAAATTCTTGACTCACACATTCCGGGGATGTCAATTGCGCCTATCGAATGAATTTCATTTCACTGGAATACGGCTGCCTTCTTCTCGCGGCCTTTGTTTTATTTTGGATTTCACCGCAGCCGTGGCGCATTCGGCTTTTGTTCGCCGCCAGTTATCTATTCTATCTTGCGTGGGACGTGCGCTTTGTGGCGCTGCTGCTCGCTTCCAGCACCACTTATTATCTTTGCGGACTCGGGATCGCCAATCGGCAAAAATCCATTGGAAAAATAGCGACCCTCGCCGTGCTGCCCGGGGTATGGCTCGCGGTATGCGCGATTTTTGGTTTCCAAGGTAAAACTGTTTCCAACGGAATCCTGATGGTGGCATTTTCATTCCTCCCCTTGATGCTCGCTGCAAACCGTTTCATTGGAACGTTTTCCTTAGAATCAGCCCGCCGGAAAGGGTATTTATGGCTGGCACTCGGCATCAACTTGGGATTGCTCGGATTTTTCAAGTATTTCAATTTCTTTGCGGAATCAATCGGCAACTGGGTGGGGCAACTCGGGTTTTCATCCAGTTGGACGCTCACCCACATCATCCTTCCCGTGGGCATTTCATTTTACACCTTCCAAGCCATCAGCTACATCGTTGATATCAAAAATAAAAAAACGGAACCCACAGATTGCTTTATCACCTTCGCAACTTATCTGGCATTTTTTCCGCAATTGATCGCCGGCCCCATCGAGCGCAGCACCAAATTGCTCCCACAATTGATCGCTCCGGCAAAATGGGATATGGGCCATATGCATATCGGACTCCGACTGTTGCTGGTGGGATTTTTCAAAAAACTGTTTGTAGCGGATAACTGCGCCATCATCGCCAACCACGTATTTTCGTCCGGCCATCCTGAGTTAAACACCCCTTGGGCCTTGCTGGGTGTGATTGCGTTTGCCTTTCAAATTTATGGAGACTTCTCTGGCTACAGTGACATTGCCCGTGGATCGGCGCGCCTCTTGGGCATTGAGCTGACACTAAATTTCCGCTTCCCCTATTTCGCCCTCAACCCATCCGAATTTTGGCGGCGATGGCACATCACCCTTTCAACTTGGTTTCGAGATTTCGTCTATATACCGCTCGGCGGCAACCGCAGTACCGATTGGCAAACCTGCAGAAATCTCACCATCGCAATGGTGCTCGCCGGATTGTGGCACGGCGCAGCTTGGAAATTTATTTTATGGGGCGCATACCACGCCTGTTTGTTGATGGCATTTCATTTCTCATCCCATTGGCAGCGCGCATCCGAATCGGGGAGTTTAGCGAAGCTGGCGTGTTGGGTTTTTATGTGCATCCTCACGTTGGTGGGTTGGGCGATATTCCGTGCTGAATCAGGTGCCGAATTAATCTTATGGTTCACCGGCATTTTCCAATGGCAAGTGGCCGGCGCAATGGAATGGGAAAAGCCGGCCCGTTGGCTGCTGCTGCACATAGGCCCATTGCTGCTGCTGCAATGGGCAACACTCAAGGAACGTGATGAAGCATCACTGGATCTGCATCATTGGGCTACGCGAGGCATCATTTATTTGCTGCTGTTTGTTCTGACTGTCACCTCTATGGTGAATGACCAGGAATTTATTTATTTCCAATTTTAAGCGCCATGAAAAATAAATCCCTATTCACACCCGCCTTCCTCATCGGACTGTGCCTGTTGATTGCCGTGGAGTTGGCCGTGCGCGTCTTTTTTAAGGAGAATATGTCAGGCAGGTTTGAATACGGTTTCCACCCCTCGGCAGGTTTCGTCGAATCAGACGGGCAAGTAAACCTCAAGCGTACTGGCGGTCGCCGCTTCCGGCCCCAGTCGTTCGCCATCGAACCGTCCGAGGGGGTATTCCGAATTTTTGTGGTTGGCGATTCCGTCACGCGAGGCTCCAGCGTGGAAAGCTCCTACGCAGGCCAAATCGCCGTAAACCTGAAAGGTCAGGGCATCTCGGCCGAGAGCATCAACCTCGGCATCGGAGGCCACGGGGCCCGGCGGAAACATCTGACATTGGCGCATTCGCTTAAATACAAACCAGATTTAATCATATTGCACATCAACAACTCCAATGAATTTGAAGATGAAAGGGAATTCCTGCGAAGCACCGAGTTTGATTCCTGGCACCCAAGAAACTGGCCAATGAAAAGCAGAGCACTGAGGCGCCTGTATGAAATGAAAACTGAAAAAGTTTTATGGAAATGGATCCCCGCCTCTATCCGAATGAAGCACGCAAAAAATGATGCTGATGCCGAAATTGTGGCGATGTCAGCAGCGGGAGCTTTGGAAAGGTGGAATCAATTGGTAACAAAAATAACCGGTGAAAGCACCCAAGCTGCCGCCTCGAAACAAATTCCCATCCTACTAATTACGCAGGCCTACAAAATGGAAGACGTAAACAAAGCCCGGCGCTTGGAGGATAACGGGCTGGAGAAAATTGCGGAAAGCCACGTGCGCAGAGGAGTGCTTCACCTGTCGATGAAACAGGTTTTTGGAAGTTTGAATTTCGAGCCCCTCTATTCCGACCGAAGCCACCTCCGCGCCGAAGGCCACGAGGCACTGTCAAAGGCCATCGTGAAGAAACTCATCGAAGCAGGAATTATTACGCCAGAGAATTAGCGGTCTTCTTTTTAATCAAACTTCCGCTCGCGGTAATCTCCGATCGCGGGGGCGTCTTTGTTGACCTCGGGGCCAAAGTAGCGCAGGAGCACGAGGGGCTCGGTGGCGCTGGTGTTCTCGAAGGTCACCCCCGCCTTGGCCCCGGCTTCGGTGCAGAAATATTCGTCCTCGGTCAGCTCGTGGAAGCGGATGAGTTTGGGACTGTTTAAGGGTTGGCCGTTGATGGTGCCTTTGCCTTGGACGCAGATGCCGCCCCACGCGCCTTTGTCTTTGATGGTGCACTTGGTGCCGGGATCGATGGTGAGTTCCTTGGCGGTGAAGAGCTGTTCGCGCTTGATCCGACCGTACACGATCCAGCGATCGACGTAGCCTTCGCTGCGCGTGTCGGCCACGGGGATGGGCTCGAGGTAATGGTTGTCCTTGAAATTCGGGTCCACGTTGCCGGCCCAGTCGAGTTGGTCGACGATGAAATCGATGTCTTTGTGTTTGCTCTTGGGCATGTCTTTCACCAGCAAACTCCACGGGACCTCGCGGCCTTCGACGAGGTTTTGGTACATGCCGAACACGTCGCTGCCCCATTGCGGCTCGTAAGTGCAGAGGCTGCCGGGCGCGTGCAAAATGCAGGGCGGGATGAGCCAACCGGTGCCGGGCTTGAGGCGGTACGCGCGGCTGAGGTCGAGGATGCCGTTGTCGCCTTTGTTCCAATCCGCGATGCACTTGCGCACTTGCGCCTTGGTCGTGCCCGGCTCGAGGCCCATGAAGGTGTACGGAAAATTGTTGCCCACGTTGTTGTGTTGCGGAGGGAAATAATAACTCTCCGGCTTGCCTTCCTGCCCGACCAGTTTCGCCTGTTTGGCACTTTGGTGCATGTGATGCGGGATGGGCCCCATGTTATCAAAAAACTTCGAATACACTGGCCACTTGCCGTACTTGTTCCAAATGCGCTTGCCGATGATCTCCGCGCCGCACTCGGCCACCGCATCGCGCAGGGTGAATCGGTTACGCCCGTGCACCACGTAGCTGAGGCCCTCGTCCGGCACGCGCCCTTCATTGGCCGCCTCGGTGGTGGAGCCAAACCAACGCTCATCAATGCCGCCGCGATTGAGCCCGTAAGCGTACGTGTCATCCGGATGTAGTTTAAGCCGCAAGCCCGGCTGCAAAAACGACCGCGGCACCCAAGTCGGCGCGAGTCGCAATAGCCCGCCCGTTGCTTCGAGCGCGGCGTCCACGTGTTTG
Organism: Limisphaerales bacterium; assembly: GCA_014382585.1. Taxonomy (NCBI): domain Bacteria; kingdom Pseudomonadati; phylum Verrucomicrobiota; class Verrucomicrobiia; order Limisphaerales; species Limisphaerales bacterium. Next base: position 63,991 of record JACNJL010000057.1, read on the forward strand.
CGCACATTTTTTTTGACAGTCTTGAGTTGTTTAACAGATGTGAGTGGCATGGTTTGTTGAAATAAGATTAAGCGGCGAGTGGTTAAGTCACCGGAAAACGGAGGGGAAGTCGAGACTGGATTGGGCGATTAAGCCTCTTCGGGCGCGGCAATTTGCAAACTTGCTGGTTCCAGCCAACCATTCAGTAGGCCTTCGGCGCTCAAGTGATAATCCAGTTTTGGCCATTCGATGCCGTAGCCGGCACCGAGGAGTTTGCAATCCTTGCGCGCGGCTGGCTTGGCGTGTTGCAGCGTGGGATAGGGTGACATCGGAACCGCCATCACGCGACCGTCAGCCAAGGTGACCGTCAATGTTTCGCGCGTGACGCGGATGTCTTTAATTTTGTCGGCTGAAGAATTCATTCCACCTGCTCAAGATAAAGTTTCGTGCTCTTCTGTCAAACGAATCGCTTCGCGCAATTGGTGCGGGCGGAAACCGTGGTTCACCGCCAAGCGCACGGGATCGAGCCACAGTTTACAATCACAGCCGGACTTGATGATGTGAATGTGCGGGGGCTCCTGTCCATCTTGCGCATAAAAATAAACTGATACCCCTTGATGCGAAGGACGGTGGGCATAAAATTCGTTGGCGTTACGGTTGCGGCGCGGGTTCCGGCTGCGGGGGTTCAGGTTCGGCGGCCTTTTCTTTTTTGCCGCCGAAGATGGAGCCGAGGAGGTCGATCGGCAACAGCACGGTGTCCAGCGCGAAGCTAAAAGGCCGATCTATGGTGACGATGGCGGGGCCCATTGCCGAGCCAAGGCCGGTGGCGTTGGCCGCGCCTTTATTGTATTCCGTGCCGGCTTTGATTCCGGGGTACAGGCCGGATTGGGTGCCTTTGCCGCGGGCTTCGAGGGACATGCAGCCGGTGGAGGCCACAATGAGGGCGGCGGTGGCAATAATCAGACCGATGATTTTCATAGTGAGAAAACTCTGGGCTAATTTGGGCGGGATGCAAAAGAAAATTATTTCACCCGCATCGTCCCCCACATCGTGAGGCCGTGGCCGGGGTAGGTGCAGAGGTATTCGTAGTTGCCGGGTTTAGTGGGGGCTTTGAAATAGAGTGTGACTGTGTTGCGATGGAGGACGAGCGGGGTGTGGGCGATGACTTTGTCGCTCTTGGGGACGAATTCTTTGACGAGACCGGTGGCGCCCATGGCGGCGGCGGCGGCGACAATTTCGAAACGCGCGCCGGGTTGGATGAGCACGAGGTTATGGATCATCGGCATGGTGTCGTTGTTCGTAAAGGTGAGCGCGACGGCCGCGCCGGGTTTCACGCTGAACTCCGCCTTGTCGAATTTGAGCGGATTGGTGACGCCGATTTTTACGGTGACGTCGATGGGAAACGGCGGGCCCGTCTCGATGGTTTCCTGTTGCAGCGCGTTGATGGTGGCGTGCTCGGCCTGCGGCGCGTGGGCGAGGGCTTCGTTGCGGAAATTTTTCAGGAATTTCGCAAAGCTGTTGCCGCCCCGGAATTTTTCCGCCTTGCGAAACCATCGGAAATACTCGAGCCGTTGCCCGGAGGTCCAGTGCGTGCCGAGGTTGCGCAGCTCTTTGGCATAATGGATTTGATCGCGCTGGGGCGGGCTGGCGGCGGCGGCGGCGAAGGCGCGCGCATAGCCGGAGTTGCGCGAAAGTAAACTCTCGGCCCAGTCGTACTTGGATTGGTCAGTGGATTGCGCGAGCAACTTCAGCGTCTTGGCGATGACGTTGGGTGACTCGAGATACACGAGCAGCGTGACCAGCTCGTAGTTAAGCAAATTCACTGGCGCGGGAAAGACCGCGTCGAGTTTCTTCTCCACGGCGGCGGCGTCATCCTCGCTCGGCTTGCCCATGCGAATGAACGCGAGTTGATACACGCGCAGCAGCTCGGCGCGCTGGCCGATGTTTAGCGTCTCCCAATCGAGCTTGTTCAGTGCGGCTAACAGTTTGGGTTGCCATGATTTATCCCCGAGCCGCGCGAGGGCGCAGAGGGCGGTGAGCGCGGCTTGCGGGTCGTTTTCGCTCAACGCTTCGTCGGCCCATTCGGAGACGGGCTGATGCTCGATGGCCACGCGCGCGGCCCAGCGGAGGTGGCGGTCTTGGTTGCCGAGATGTTTCCACGCGCTCACCACCGCGCCGGCTTTACGGGTGTGCAGGGCTTCGAGCGAGTAGCGGGCGGCACGGTCGTCGGCGTGCAGCGATTTGGTTTTTGCAGGCGCGGTGCTTTGCTTGCCGGTGTACGTTACTTTATAGAGTGCACTTTGCTGGCCGCGGCCGCCGATGGTGAAATACATCGCGCCGTCCTTTGGGTTAATGACGGCGTCGGTGAGGCGGAATCGGCTGCTGGCCACGAACTCTTCGCGCGTGCCGCTGTACGATGCGCCTTCGGCCTTGAGGTGCATGGCGGAGATGGTGCCGTAAGTCCAGTCGAGGCAATAGATGGCTTTTTGATACTTTTCAGGAAACTTGGCGCCGAGGCCGGAGGTGACACCCACGGGCGAGCCGGGGCCGATGTCGTAAACCGGCGGTAGGGCGTCGGGATACCACGCGGGCCATTTGCCGGTGCCGGTGCGCCAGCCGAATTCCGCGCCGCTGGTGATGTGGTAAAGGCGGGTGGGGCGGTACCACGGCGCGCCGGCGTCCCATTCCATATCGGAATCATACGCGAACAGTTCGCCATCGAGGTTGAAGGCCATGTCGTAGGAATTGCGGAAACCGATGGCGACGGTCTCCCAGTTTTTGCCGTCGGGGCCGAAGCGCGCAATCCAACCTCCGGGCGCACGGATATTGCGGGCGTGGCCGTTGGCATCGGGCAACCGTTTCAAAAGCAGATCTTCATCCCACACTTCCGGCACCAACGAGCTGTCGGTTTTTGGCAATTTCGTGTGGTTGCCGGCGATGACGTAAATGTGTTGTTTGTCCGGGCTGAGCACCAACCCGTGCGGCCCGTGTTCGCCACCGCCTTCCAGTAATTTGATGGTTTCTTTTTTGTCGTAATTCCCATCGCCGTTGGTGTCAGTAAAGCGATACACGCCCGCGCCTCCGCCGTTCACGTTCACCCACAAACTGCCGAATGCGTGCAGCAATCCCTGTGCGGACGTGATGGCGATGTCGAGTTTTTCCACCTTCGCTTCCTTGCCGGAGACATCGATACGGTAAAGCCCTTTGCCGCCCTGGTCACTGGCGATGAGTCGGCCTTTGTCGTCCACGCACAGGCAAACCCACGAGCCTTGCTCACCCTTCGGCACGGTGTAAAGCAGCTCCGCATTGAAACCTTCGGCTACTTCAATCTCGCCACTGGCTGGTTTGATGGATGCGGCGCCCGTGTCATCGCCGCCCTTTGCTTTGCCGGCGAACACATCGCCCCAAGGCGCGCCGCCCATTTTGCCGGTGACAAAGGGTTTTTTCCAGCCTTCTGCCTTGAACGCCGCCGTCTCCCAGCCTTTGCTTTTTTTGCGCGTGGTTTGCCACGAAGTGTCGGTGACCACGACGGTCTTTTTGCCGTCGATATCAACCGTCAGTCGCGCCACGAATCCCGCCGGGCTGCCCTCATTTCGCCCCTCGGCGGCGATCACATTGTTTCCCGCGCGCAGCAGCTTGGACACGTCGGTCGTGTAGTACGTGCCCCAGTTGCCGCCTGCCAGAACTTGTTTGCCGTTGACGAACAGGGTGAAGCCATTGTCGGCGGTCCCCTCGAATCTCGCGCTCTTCACGTTGCCGGCGGGCAGCTCGATGGTTTTGCGGAAGTAAACCACGTCGCCATTGATCTGGGCTTGGTCCGGCCAAATCCACAGCGGTGTTTGGGCGGCGATCACGACTGCGATTGGGAAAATAAAAAGGATGATCGAAAGAATGCGTTTCATATTTTACTGAATGGGTTGACGGGGAGTTTGCAGCAGTCATTCAGACGGGGCAAGTTGTTTCTGGGATTGCGGCAAGGGCGGGTCGGCGCTTAATCCGTCAGGGCATCATCAACCGCTGGCGGGAATATGGCTTCGACGTTGCCGGTGAGGCGAAGTGAAACTTGCGGGAGGGTGTCGTGGTCGGTTTCGTCGCGGTTGATAATGACGTACGGCGCGCCGGTTTGGGCGGCGGCGAGGGGGATGGCGTTGGCGGGGCTGACGGAGAGGGTGGAGCCGAGGGCGATGACGAGGTCGCTGGCTGCGGCTGCCGCGAAGGCGCGGGTTAGGTCGTCCTCGCGGAGGGGTTGGCCGAAGCTGATGGTGGCGGGCTTGAGGTAGCCGCCGCATTCACAGACGGGCGGTTGGTGGGATTGCTTGAATTGCGCGAAGCTGGCCTCGACGGGATCGCGCGCGCCGCAGGTTTGGCATTCGGCGAGCGTGCCGGTGCCGTGGATTTCCACGAGTTGATCGTCGCTCGTGCCGGCGGCGCGGTGGAGGCCGTCGATGTTTTGGGTGACGACCAACTCAACTTTGCCCGCCTGCTCGAGACGGACGATACTTTCGTGAATGACATTGGGCTTCGCGTCGGCGTGTTCCTCCCACATATCGAGTTTGTATTCCCAATATTCGATGCGAGATTCCGCGTGTTCCATGAAATCCTGATAATACACCGGCTGGCGCGTGGTCCAAATGCCGCCCTTGCCGCGAAATGCGGGAATGCCGCTGGGCGTGGAAATGCCCGCGCCAGTGAAGACCAGAATCCGTTCAGCTCCGCGCAACCAATCTGCGAGGGTTTCGGGCATCAACAAGGATAGCACGCGCAGGGCGTGTTGTCATCAACCGAGGCTTGGATTTGGAGTGGCGATCAGGCACGCTGCGCACAGCTTTCGACTATGGACGGCATACTCTCGACAACAGATTTCGTGGTATTCTTCGGCTCGCTGCTGGCAGTGATGGCCGTGGGCCTGTGGGCCGGCCGCAAGTCGAGTGATTCTGCGCAAAGCTATTTTCTTGCCGATAAAGACATCCCGTGGTGGGGCGTGGCCGGTTCGGTGTTTGGCACTAATGTTTCGGCCAACCACATGGTGGGATTCATGGCCATCGGCTTCACGCTCGGCTTTGTGGAGAGCCAATTCGAGATCACCGCCATCGCGGGCTTATTGATGCTCTGTTATTTTTTCCTGCCGATGTACCGCAAGCTGCACGTGTACACGCTCTCCGATTATCTTGCTCGCCGCTTTGATGACCGCAGCCGCATGGCGTACGCGCTAATCATGCTGGTGATCATTGTGTTGATTATGATTTTGCCGGCTTTTTATGTGGGCTCGCGCGCGGTGAATATTTTATTGGCCGAACCGGAGCAAATGAAGGCGGCAGTGCAAGCGGGGCAAAGCATCCAAATCAATCAAGGCTATTACGTCGCCGGAGTGATCATTATGGCGTTGGTGGCGGGGGTGTACACGGTGGTGGGCGGCCTGCGGGCGGTGATTGTGACTGATGCGATTCAGTCCGTGTTCATTTTGCTGGGCATGTTGATCGTGGCGTGGTGCACGTTTAACCACGATCTCATTGGCGGTTGGGCTACGATGGTGAAATTCGACGAAGGCCGTGAGTTGGACAAAGTGGTGCAGGGTAAAGACATGCTGCATTTGTATTTGCCGAGCGATCACCCGCAACGGCCGTGGACGGGCATGCTCTCAGGATTGATGGTGCTGCATATGTATTATTGGGGCGCCAACCAATTCGTCGTGCAGCGCGCGCTGGCGGCGCGGTCGCTCAAAGACGCGCGCGCGGGCATTATCACGGCAGGTTTTTTCAAACTGCTCATCCCCTTTGTCTCCATCGGTACGGGCATCGCGGCGTATTATTTATTCAAGCAAACCATGCCGGGGGTCACGCTCGATGGGGATACGGCCTTCCCCATGCTGTTGCGTGAAGTAGTGGCGCCGCTGGCGGTGCCGGGCTTGGTGGGGCTGGTGGCCGCCGGACTGATTGGAGCAATCCTTTCCAGCGTGGATTCCATGCTCAACTCCGCCTCCACGCTGATCACGTTTGATTTTTACAAAAAATTCATCAACCCCGAAGCCACCGATGAACAATTGGTGCGTGTCGGCCGTTGGTTGATTGTGGCGATGGTGGCGGGGGCGGCGTTGCTGACGATTGCGGTCTTTGATCCCAACTCCAAAGAGCCCTTTTTCACTTATGTAGCCAAGCATCAAAGCCGGTTGGTGGCGGGCGTGGTGGCGGCATTCTTGCTGGGGATGCTGTGGCGCGGCGCGACGGCCGCGGGCGGTTTTGCCTCGATCATCACGGGCGTGGTGGTGTCGTATGGGTTGCCTTCCTTTTACGTGGCGGTTTGGTCGGATAGCCCCGGCGTCACCCGATTTTTCGGCTACGAATTGAATTTTTTCCATAGCGTGTTCATGGCCTTTATCTTCGCCTTGATCGCCAATGCGGCGATCAGCAACCTGGCACGCGCGAGTGATTTCCAGCGAAAAGCCGGCACGCTCATCTTGGCGGGCGTATTGTCCATGTTTTGCATTTTTCTGTATTCCTCGGCGATGACCGATTGGATGGGCGGGCATCATTTCATGATGTCGGGCGCGATGCTCTGTCTCATTTGTGCGCTATGCGGGGCAGGATTTTACCGGATGTTTGTCGGCAACGAAGAACCGGATGAGGCTAAGAGCAGGATGACTTGGACGGGGCTCAACCTAATTCGGCCGGCTGATTTGCAACATTTTGGTATGAAGCTGCTGGGGTCGATGCTGGTGTACGCGATGCTGGGGGTGCTGATGACGGGTCAACTGATTTCGCCCATGGCCGCGGGTATGGTGGCGGGGGTATGGACGTTTATGATGTTTATGGATTCGCTCTTCAAGGTGGTGCTCACCGCTGCGGCCAAAGGACGCGCGTACAGCCTGCTGCGTGAAGACCGATTTTGGGCCGGGCTGCTGGCGGCCAGTGCGGTGTTTATGATGTACTATTTTAAGTAGCTGCCCAAAGCGCCTGCATTCGTTCCAAACCAATCGTAATCACCTCCAGCGGATCCTTCTCCCACGCCTCTGCGTTGAACAATTCCAGACTCATCGTTTTGTCGTAGCCAATTTCCTTTAACCCGGAAATTTCTGTTGCGAGATCGATTTGACCTTCGCCAAGCATGACCCGGTCCGGATCGGTTTGAGTGCCCGCGGCTTTGTCGGGATGCGCGTCGTCGATGTGATAATGGCTGATTTTTTCCGCGGGGATATCGCGCAGCAACTCCAAATCCGAGCTGCTGTTCCACGTGTGAAAGGCATCAAGAATGAGTGTGGCATCCTCGTCATCGGTTTCCTGCACGATGCGCCAGGCATCGGCAAGATTGTAAACGCTTTTGAAAAAACTGATGTATTCGAACGTGGGCCGGATGCCCTCCTCGCGGCCGATTTGCAATAGGTCGCGGTAGCGTGCGGGCAGGTGATCCTGTCGTGCCAGTTCAAGCGGCGGCGTGGCGACGATGTACGGCGCGCCCAATCGTGCGGCCAGTGCAAAGCGCCGTCGCGCTTCATCTTTCACCAGCTCGAATTCCCAGCCGTCTTGATCGCCCCATTGGCGGATGGCGATGACGCTGGGCACGATGAGGCCGTGATCGGCCAACGCGTTTTCCACATCGCTAACCTCACCGCCGCGGCCGATGTGGTCGTAAATGTCATTGAGCCAAAGCTCGATGCCGTCGTAACCGGCAGTGCCCGCCAATTCGATTTTTTTAAGAATCGGCTGCGGCTTGATGGTGCTGGTGTTTAAACAAAATTGCATCGGCGCCGAGGGTAAAGGGTTCGCTGCGAATTTCAAGGCGGGGACACGATTCGTGTATCCCAACCCTCCAATTGGGAATTGGTAATGGGGGCTTTGTCCTTTACCCTCCGGTGATGTCTCAACCGGACAAATCACTGATTTGGCGGCCTTGGTATCGGATGATCCAGTGGAGCGCCGTTTTGGTTTTGCTGCTGTTGCTGTTGGGTGGGTTTTTATTGGGGCGGTTTCAAGCACCGATGGGGCAGCTGGCGTTTTGCGCGTTTGGCGTTCTGACGGGTGCGGCGTTTGCGCGGATGGCGCATCCGTTGGACGGACGGCTCACGCGATTAGGAATAGCGGCCCTCAGTTTTGTGGCGGCGTCGCAGATTTTTTTCCAATTATTGGTGTGGAGCGAAAGCTGGCGGGTGCAACCCTCGGTGATCGGCTGGCGGCTGTGGTGGGGCACGGTGGTGACGGCGGTGGGCTTGGGCTGGCTGCAAGTGTTGTGGCGCGCGGGCGCACGGTGGGAATGGGAATCCGGCCGCGCGACGCTGGGCTTCACGGCGGGGCTGGGGGCATTGTTGGTCGGGCTGGCGTTTCGGGTTAGCCCATTTTCGACGCTGCCCGCTTGGTGGCATTGGGCGGTCACCGTGCTGGCGGTGGGCGCGACGGGAGGGTCATTGGTCATCATCGGCCGGTGGCTAAAAAAACGTCCCAAGAACGTTCGGCCCCTGCCGCGCTGGATGCGGCCGGCATTGATGACGGTGGGGTTGGGCGTGCTCTGCGCGGGAAGTTTTTATTTTGGCCGCCTGACGATGCCGCCGCCCAGTCCGTTTGATAACGCGCACTCGATGCTGGCCGACATTCCCGACGCGGAGTTGGAAACACAATTGAACCGCGATTCGGTGCGGCTCAAAAAACTTGCCGAGGGGATGGACCATCTGCGGCAGGATTCGGCTGAGCTGCACCAACGCATTGCCGATCGCATGAAGCGGGAAGGCACGGAGGATTATCAACCGGAGGAAAGCCGGCAAATTCGGCATTTGTTCATCCGCTACATCGGCTATCGTAAAGAACTGATTCATCTGGCGCGGGTGTACATCGGCTTCAAAAAAGTGCGGGAGGAAACGCTGCGCGACCGTTGCTTCCTCACCGGCTACGCCGCGGCGGCGGTGGCGCTGGAGGCGGGCCGGGAGTTTGTGACGAAGTATCGCGATAACGATCATGCGCGCGCCAAGCTCAACGAAGGTGAACCCGGCTGGCTTAAGCCGGGCCAATTTGAAATCGTGTACCACAGCGTGACCGACCGGCATCACCTGAAATTATTTGCAACCTACGGCGGGCATTTCGAAAAACACATCGCGCGTTGGGATCGCGAAGGCTTGCCCGGCACGGATGTGACCTGGCTGGAGGGGCGCATCCATCGCGGACAGGACGCGGTGAAAGAGACCGATCTCCATCCAGTGCGCGCGTGGTTTTCGCGCATCGGGCGGCAACTTGAGCAGGACGTGAACGTGCCGTTTTACGAGGCACAAAAAATGATGGCCACCTTCATGGGCGACACCCGCATCGTCCGGCGCGATCCATTTATCTCCGAGCATCTCATTCAGATGACGCTTAACGATCCCAAGACCCAACTGCTGCCCGGCGACATCATACTCGAACGGCGCAACTGGTATTTATCCAACGCATTCCTGCCCGGCTTTTGGCCGCACTGCGCGCTGTACGTGGGCACGCCCGCGGAACTGGAAGCAATGGGCATCAACTATTCCGAGCTCGATGCCGAAGCGCGCGCGGCGCATCAACGCCCCGAGCACGGCCACCCGCGCGTGATCATCGAGGCGATAAGCGAGGGCGTCGTGTTCACCAGTGCCGAGCATTCGATGCACGCGGATTACGTGGCCGTGCTGCGTCCGATATTTAATAAACCTGAGGACAGGACTGCGGCCATCCGTAAAGTCATCCATAAAGCGTTTGGCTACCACGGGCGCGCTTATGATTTTGGATTTGATTTCACCGATGAAAGTAAGTTGGTGTGCAGCGAGTTGTTGTATTATTCCTTTGGTGATCTGCTGGAGTTCAAACTGGAGAGCGTGCTCGGCAAAAATGTGGTAACGCCGAACGGCATTATGGATAAGTTCGTGAACGAACGCGGCGCGACAGCGCAACTGGAATTTATATTTTTCCTGGATACGCTTCCCGGCAAGCACATTGCTTATTCCGCCGATGAAAAGGCTTGTTGCGAATCGGCAACGCGGCCCAAGATTTTTAATGAGTGAAGGTGCTGTTCGTTTGGAGGCGCCGATCACACGTTGAACTTAAACAAAATCACATCGCCATCCTGCACGATGTATTCTTTGCCTTCCTGCCGATATAATCCTTTTTCTTTGGCAGCCAAAATGGAGCCGTGGGAAATGAGATCGTCGTACCCCACGGTTTCGGCCTTGATGAAGCCGCGCTCGAAATCAGTGTGGATGACGCCGGCCGCTTGGGGCGCAGTGTCGCCAACGCGGATGGTCCACGCGCGCGTTTCTTTGGGGCCGCAGGTGAAGTAGGTGCGAAGGCCGAGTAAATGATAGGCGGCGCGGATGAGTTGGCCCACGCCACTTTCGGCCACGCCAAGGTCGGCCAGAAAATCGGCGGCTTCGGCTTCATCGAGGTCGGCCAATTCGCTTTCGATTTGGGCACTGATGATTGCCGTATCGCATCCGTGATGTTCGCGGCCGTAGTCGCGGACTTGTTGCACGAAGGGATTCGCATCTGCCTCGGCGAGGTCGCTATCTTTCACATTGGCGGCGAGGATAGTAGGCTTGGCGCTGAGCAGGAATAATCCGCGCGCGGTGATTTGCTCCTCGGACTCCAATTCAAGCGTGATGGCGGGTTTGCCGGCGTCCAGATGGGGCTCAAGTTTTTGCACCACAGCCAGTTTGGCTGCGGCGTCCGCATCGCCACGTTTGGCGTCTTTCTCGAGCTTGTGTAGTTGGCGGCGCAGGCTATCGAGGTCAGCCAGGATGAGCTCGGTGGTGATCGTTTCAATATCGCGAACAGGATCCACGCTGCCGGCAACATGATGGATATCCTCATCCTCAAAACACCGAATCACTTGCACCACGGCATCCACCTCGCGGATGTGGCTGAGGAATTGGTTGCCCATCCCCTCGCCCTGCGACGCGCCGGCCACCAATCCGGCGATGTCCACAAACTCAAACACGGCGGGAATCATCTCCTCGGAGTTTTCAATTTTGGCCAACGGCGCAAGGCGTTTGTCGGGCACGGTGACGACGCCCAGGTTGGGATCAATCGTGCAAAAGGGATAGTTGGCCGACTCCGCCTTGCGGGTGCGGGTCAGTGCGTTAAACAGGGTAGACTTGCCCACATTGGGCAGTCCGACGATACCAGCTCGTAACATGGGGCGCGGAGGTTAGGGGAAATGAGTGATGGGTGAAAGTGATTTACGCACGGGCCGCTTCGCGAAAGCGTTCCTTTAGCTCGGGCACGCCTTCGTCGATGGCGGCCATGATTTCGAGGACTTCGATTTTGGGGAAGCGTTGGCGAAATTCGGCGAGGTAATCGGTGGACGCATCTTCGTCCATTTTGTTGGCCGCCACGAGATGGGGCACGGCGAGCATCGCTTCGTCGTACAGCTCCAGCTCGCGCAGAATTTTTTCGTAGTCATCGCACGGATTGCGGTCGTCCGTGCCGGCCATATCGAGGATGACGCACAGCGTTTGGCAACGGCGAATGTGCCGCAGAAAAGCGTGCCCGAGGCCGACGTTGTTGTGGGCGCCCTCGATGATGCCGGGGATGTCGCAAACCGTGTAGCGTTCCCAGCCGTCCATTTCCACCACGCCGATTTGCGGGTGCAGTGTGGTGAATGGATACGCGGCGATCTTCGGCTTGGCGTGGGAGATGGCGTTGAGCAACGTGCTCTTGCCGGCGTTCGGATAACCGACAAGGCCGATGTCGGCCATCAATCGCAGCTCGAAATGATAATTGCCTTCGCCGCCGGGTTCGCCGGGTTGGGCGTGGCGCGGTGCTTGGTTGCGCGGCGTGGCGAAGTGATGATTGCCCTGCCCGCCGCGTCCGCCGGTGCAGAGGATGAATTGCTCACCGTGCTCGGTGAGGTCCACGACGAGTTCGGCTTCCTCGCCGATGGCCAGCTCCGGCGCGGGCGGGGCATCATCAGCTTCGAGGTCAATTTCCATCGCCTGTTCGCCTGCGGAATTTTCCACGCGGTCGCCGTCCGTTTCCGCTTCGGCGGGTGTGGGGTCGGCCAGTTTCCAAACCACCGTGCCGCAGGGGACTTTGATGATAATATCTTTGCCGGATTTGCCGGTCTTCTTTGCGCCTTCGCCGGGGTTGCCATTTTTGGCGATAAGGCGCGGCACATAAAATTGCGCGATCAAATTATTGAGATCGTGACTGGCCTCGAGGATCACAGTGCCGCCGCGCCCGCCATCGCCGCCATCGGGCCCGCCCATGGGCTCGAAGGATTCGCGCCGAAACGAGACGCAACCGCGCCCACCGTGCCCGGCGCGGGCGTAAATTTTGACTTGGTCAATGAACATTGCGGGATGATTGGCGGGGCAAAAAAAAGCGAGGCACAGGGCCTCGCCGTGAACTTGATTTTGTTGGCGACTAGTTTTGCACCGTGGCCACTGGCTCGATGTTCACGCGGCTTTTGCCCCGCGTTTTGTCGAACATCACGCGGCCGGTTTCCAGCGCGAACAGCGTATGGTCGCGGCCGATGCCCACGTTGGCGCCTTTGTGCCATTTGGTGCCGCGTTGGCGGATGAGAATGGTGCCGGCGTTGACGAGCTGTTGGTTGCCCACTTTGAGCCCGAGGCTTTTGGGGTTACTGTCGCGGCCGTTCTTAACGGAGCCCTGTCCTTTTTTATGTGCCATTTTTCTGCGGGGTTAAACTTTGATGTCGGTGATCTTCACAATCGAATGGCGCTGGCGATGGCCGTTCTTGGTGCGGCTGTGCTTGCGGCGTTTCATTTTAAAAATGACGACCTTCTTGTCCTTGCGCTCCGATTCCACCACCTCGCCGGTGACGGTTGCGTTCTCCACGGTGGGTGCGCCGATGGTGACTTTGCCGTCGTTGTTCACGAGTAACACGCGGTCAAACGTTACCGTGGCGCCATTGTCACTGCCGAGCAACTCCACTTTCAGGAGTTCGCCAGCCGAGGCGCGGTACTGTTTGCCGCCGGTTTCAAATACTGCATACATAAGCTTAAAAATTGTCCTAAAACTGCGAAAAGGGACGGGGAATAGACCAGAAACACCCCCCCGTGTCAACAGGTCTTTCCGAGAAATTTAGCTGGCGGTCGGGGCCTCAGTTTCGCTGTCTTCAGCCTCGTCCTGCAAGTATTCCTTGGGCTGATATGCCTTTGCCACGGGCACAAAGACGGCGGCGACCAGAAAAATCAAGCCGGCCCAGAACCATAATTCCTGCGTCATGCTTAACCGAGAATTACCGTCTTCAGCCGTGTTGAGCCAGGTGACCCCGGCGGTCAGAAAATTGCCCAGCGACACGGTGAGCAGGAACAGCGCCAGGACAAATGACTTCATTTGGCGCGGGGCCTGCGTGTAGGCAAATTCCAAGCCGGTGATGGAAACCATGACTTCCGCCGCGGTGAGCAGGGCGCAGGCGAGGATTTGCCAGCCCATGTGTGGGGTGCCGCCGCCGTCTACGACCATTTGCACCACCGCCACCATGCTGAAGGCCGCGCTCATGGCAAACAGGCCGATGCCAATTTTGCGCAGGGGCGTGAGGGGAAATACCCGGTTGATGAGCGGATAAATCCCGTAATTAAACACCGGGATCAGCAACAGTATGAACAGCGGATTGAATACCGCCGAGATTTGTGCCGGCAACAATTCCTGGCCCCCAATCCACGGGATGCCCTCCGGGATCACCCGGTTCAGGCTTTTGGCTTGGATCAGCCAAGTGGTGCCCAGTTGATCGAACAGCGACCAAAACACAATGATGAAGGCAAACACCACACAGATGCGGCCGATGACCTTGAGCCCGTCACGGGAAAATGTTTCTGAAAAATATGCCTTCCCGCGGGCTTGGATGTGAACAAATTTATGGCGGCCCATCCAAAAAACCCAGGTTGCCAGCGCCATCAAAACGCCTGGTAACCCAAACGCATAATGAGGCCCGAACAATACCTCGCCTGGGCCCTTGGTCCCCACCAACCATTGCACGTGGGGATAGAGCTTGGCGCCCATCCCTTCGCCCGCGGTGGCTTCCAGCAAAAATGGCGTGAGCATGCCGCTGGCAAACGCGCCCAGGTTGATTGAAAAATAAAACCAGCCGAAGATTTTGCTCAGCAAGTGCCCGTTGGATTTGCCAAACTGATCTCCCACATGCGCCGACACACACGGCTTGATGCCCCCCGAGCCCACCGCGATCAGGAATAGTCCCGCCAGCAACCATCCCTTCGTGTCGCCCATCACCCCCATGAACGCCAGACACCCGTGCCCGGCGCAATACACCAACGAGAGCGTGATGATTGTCCGGTACTTGCCCCAAAACGCATCCGCGATCAGTGCCCCGATCACTGGGAAAAAATAAGCCGAGGCCACAAACAAATGCACCCAGCTCTTCGCCTCCTGATCTGTATAAACATCCAATGCACCCCCCGGCTGGATGAGATAGGTGGTCATAAAAACCATCAGCACAGCGCGCATCCCGTAAAACGAAAACCGCTCCGCCGCCTCATTGCCGATGATGTACGGAATGCCTTTGGGCATGCCCTTGCTTTTCACCGGGGCGGTCAGATAAGGCGAATCGGCCATGGCGGAGGATGGTTGTCGAGTGCGCCGGCGAAGGCGAGGGAAATTCTGCGCCTCTCAGAGGAGGATGGACGCGAAGGCAATTTGATGGTAGCGTCATCACTGCTCGGCGCGCGCTCAGCAAAAACTTGGAGGAATTATTATGATGCGATCCGGAAATCCTGTTTTAAATGACACCACATTTACCCGCCACATCGACCTCACCGGCGAGGATCGGATGACGTTGATGGGCACGGTGCATAAAACCGGCCTGCTGCTGACGCTGTTGGTGGCGGCAGCGGCCGTGACTTGGAATATGGTGTTTCAGGGCACCAACTCGGAAGGGATGCTGATGATGCATCCGCAGCTGAAATTGTTTATGATCGGCGGCGCGATCGGCAGTTTGATTTTGGCGCTGGTCACCTACTTCAAACCCACGATCGCATTTATCACTGCGCCGTGTTACGCGATCCTCAAAGGATTGTTTGTGGGTGCGTTATCGGCATTTATGGAGGCCATGTTTCCGGGCATCGTCGTGCAAGCGGTGGGGCTGACGTTTGGCGTGCTGTTCGCCCTGCTCGGCGCGTATCGCAGCGGGCTCATTAAGGCTACGGAAAATTTCAAGCTCGGCGTGTGCGCCGCCACCGGCGGCATCATGTTGATCTACCTCGCCACATTCATCCTCGGTATGTTCGGCGTGAACATTCCATTTATCCACGGCTCGGGCACATTCGGGATTGCGTTCAGCGGGTTCGTGGTGGTCATTGCCGCATTAAATCTCGTGTTGGATTTTGATTTCATCGAAAACGGCGCGGAACAAGGTGCCCCCAAATATATGGAATGGATCGGTGCATTCGGATTGATGGTGACGCTCGTTTGGCTGTACATCGAAATCCTCCATTTGCTGGCCAAGTTGCGCAGCCGCTAAGACATCGCATTTTTCTGACACAGATAAGCAGGATATTCAGGATTTAATTTCATCCTGTCCATCGTGAACATCTGTGTTCATTCAAAAGCCCCCTGTCAAACAAGCCCCGTTTCCGGCATTGCTTTTTCGGGGGGGAATGGGTAAACCCAACCCATCCCTATGCTGAAATCACTCAGTCTTTTTTGGCGTCGCGTTTGCGCGGCGGGTCTTCTTCTGGCGTTTTCCCTGTCAGCCGCGCCGAAGGATCCTTTCAAGCAACTCGATGATCTGTGGCCCACGCCGGATGCGGCACGCCGCGCTTCGGGCGCGCCGGGGCCGGGCTATTGGCAGCAGCGGGCGGATTACGTCATCGATGTGGAACTCGATGAAGCGAAGCACCGCATCACCGGCCGCGAGACGATCACGTATCACAATCGCTCACAGGACACGCTGGATTATTTGTGGCTGCAGCTGGATCAAAATTTGTTGGATCCCAAAATGATCGCCGCGCAGTCGCGCACGGCGCCAGGGTTTTCAGGGCTGTCTTTTGAGAAACTCGATTCGATGTTATTGCAGCGGAAATTTAATGGCGGACACAAAATCACTGCCGTCAAGGATGTCGCCGGCAAACCGCTCAAGCACGTGGTGGTGCAAACGATGATGCGCGTAATCCCGCCCGCGCCGCTCAAACCGGGCAAGTCGATCACGTTTTCGGTGGAGTGGAATTATAACATCAACGACACCGCCAAAATCAGTGGCCGCACGGGGTACGAATATTTTAAGGAAGACAAAAACCATTTGTACGCCATTGCGCAGTGGTTCCCGCGGATGTGCGCGTACACGGATGTCACCGGCTGGCAAAATAAACAGTACCTCGGCACGGGCGAGTTTGCGTTGGAGTTTGGCAATTACCTGGTGCGCATCACCGCGCCGGCCGATCACGTGGTGGCCTCCACGGGCGTGCTGCAAAATGCCGATAAAATCTTAACCCAAACCCAACGCGAACGCCTCGCCAAAGCGCGCACGTCAAAGAAGCCGGTGTTCATCATCAACCTCGCCGAGGCCAAGGCCAACGAAAAAGAAAAAGCCAAAGGCAAAAAAACGTGGGTGTTCAAAGCCGACAACGTGCGTGATTTTGCGTTTGCCAGTTCGCGAAAATTTTTGTGGGACGCAATGGGCGTCAATTTGAATGGCAAAACCATTATGGCGATGAGCTACTGGCCCAAGGAAGGCGAGCCGCTTTGGAGCCGGTACAGCACCCACGCCGTCGCCCACACGCTGGAGTTGTACTCGCGCTACACGTTTGATTATCCATACCCCGTCGCCATCTCCGTGAACGCGCCGGTGGGCGGGATGGAGTACCCGATGATTTGCTGGCAACGCCCGCGCCCCGAAAAGGACGGCACTTATTCCAAGCGCACCAAGTACGGCCTCATCTCGGTGATCATCCACGAGGTGGGCCACAATTGGTTTCCGATGATTGTCAATTCAGATGAGCGTCAGTGGATGTGGATGGACGAGGGTATTAACTCCTTCCTGCAATTTCTCACCGAACAGGAATGGGAAGCCGATTATCCCTCGCGCATCATGCCCGAGCGCATGGGCGGACTGCTCAGTTACCTGAAGTCCCCCAATAAAATGCCCATCATGACCGGCGCCGATTCCCTCCAAAGCACCGGCTACAACGCCTATACCAAACCCACGCTCGCGCTCAATATCCTGCGCGAAAGCGTCCTCGGCCGCGAGCAGTTCGATTACGCCTTCAAACAATACGCCCGCCGTTGGATGTTCAAGAGCCCCACGCCCACCGATTTTTTCCGCACCATGGAAGACGCCGGCGGACAGGATCTCGATTGGTTTTGGCGCGGCTGGTTTTACGGCATTGAGCACACCGACATTTCCATTGAAAACGTCCACCACTACAAAATGGACACGCGCGATCCGTACAAAGATAAGACCGCCCGGAAAGACAAACGCGATGCCGAGCCCGATCGCCTGTTCCAAAAACGCAACAAACCCCTCCCCAAACGCGTCGACGCCTTTCCGGAACTCAAAGATTTTTATAACGACTACGACGATCTCGACGTTACCGAAAAAGACCGCGCCGCTTACGAGAAACTCCTCAAAGGCCTCAGCGAAAAGGAGAAGGCCATGCTCAAAAGCAAAGGCCAGTTTTACATCGTGGACCTAAAAAACCTCGGCGGCCTTGTGATGCCCGTCGTGATCAAAATAACGTACGAAGACAAAAGCACCGAAGAAATCCGCTTGCCCGCCCAAATCTGGCGGCGCAATCCCGAGACTGTTTCAAAGATGATCGTCACCGACAAAAAAATCGCCAAGATCGAAATCGATCCCCACCGCGAAACCGCCGACGTCGATATCGAAAACAACTACTTCCCCCGCCGCATCCGTGAACACACCTTCGGCATTTCCAAACCCAAAAAACCCTCCGGCAACAACCCCCTCCGCGACAAACAAAAGGAGGAAGAAAAAGCCCGCAAAGAAGCCGAAGAAAAAAAGAAAAAAGAAGCCGAAAAGGAAAAGAACAAAAAGCCTGCGCCGAAGAAGCATTAATCGTTGCGGGCATGAATCCCATTCACGATCACAATCGCGCCGCGTGGGATGCGCGGGTGAAAGAGGGCCAGCGCTTCACGCGGCCTTCAACGGATGATGAGATGTCGCGGCCGTTGGAGATTCTCGATCCACTCGGCTGGCTCGGCGGTGAAGTCGCCGATCAACGCATCCTGTGCCTCGGCGCGGGCGGCGGCAGACATGGGCCGATGCTGGCGAGCGCGGGCGCCCGGGTGACGGTGGTGGATATCAGCCCCGAAATGCTGCGGTTGGATGATGAACTCGCCGAGGCGCGTGGGCTCCAAGTAGAAACGGTGGCGACGTCCATCGATGATCTTTCGATGCTGCCCGCTGCGGAGTACGATGCGGTGATGCAGCCGGTGAGCACTTGTTATGTGCCGGACATCCGCATCGCCTATCGCGAGCTGGCGCGGGTGATGAAAGCGGGCGGCGTTTACATCAGCCGTCACAAGCAACCCACCAGTTTGCAAATGGACCTCGCGCCGGGCCCGAATGGGTTTGTGATTGAGGAGCCGTATTTTCTCGATGGCCCGCTTTCGCCCGCTAAGCGTTCGGGTCCGCATCGCGAACAGGGTACGATGGAATTTCTGCATCGTTGGGGAGACTTGATCGGCGGCCTGTGCGAGGCGGGGTTTGTGATTGAAGCGGTCACCGAGCCAAAATTCGGCGACGCCTCCGCTGCGCCCGGCAGTTTCGAATACCGCGGCCATTTCATTGCGCCTTACATCCAACTCCGCGCCCGCCGCACGGAACAACCCGCCGCCGCCGATAAGCTTTGGGTTCCTGAAGCTTTGGGTTCCTGAATTAAGCCAGTAAACAAGAATAGCGGTGGAACCGAACGCGGGACAAACTTAGGAGCTGCGCGAGAAATTTGAGCTTCTCGCCCGGAGAGGGCCCCGAAGGGTCGGCTCCTGATGTCCGATTCCACCGCCACCGACGAGCGCGAATGAAAGGACGCAACCGCGCCCGCCGGTCTGGTGTCTGTGTCTCGTCAACTGGGTCAGCTAGGTCCTGTCCACACTAACCATTGTAACATAGCACCGGTTCACCCAAAAATCAAATTGGGGGCGCATTTTTTATGGAAAGAAACAGCGGATTGGAGTGGCTTTATTTTGGCTGCTTGAGCCACGCCGCGTCGTGCGTTTGCAGCAGTGCCGAGAGCAGCGCTTGGAATTCTTTGGATGAGCCGTCCAAATCACGCCGCACCCAAAAGCCCAGCGACACATTGGTCTCAAACCAATCCTCCCCTGCTTTGTCTGCCTGATCCGATTCTGGCCGGAAAAATTCCTGCAACCATTCGCCCGCATCCCGTTCAGCCGCCAACATTACGGCATACCCGTCCCGCGCCTTGGCCGCGCGCGCCGGCATCGTTTGCAGCAGTTTATGCGTGCGAAAATAATGGCGGGCCGTGCGCTTCAAAAATTTTTCATAAACCAGCTGCAATTCCTTGCGAAGCTTGGCGTCGTGGCGGCCCGGAATTCCATTTTGTAAAGCCCACTTGAGAAACGCCGGATTGTAATGGCCGAAATCGCCTTCGGCGTTCAAGTCCAGTTTGCCATTGCGATGCGGCCCCGCGCGGAAAATTTTATGGTCCGAAAGTTTTTCAAGCTGCGCCACATTTAGCGCAAACTGTGCCTTGGCGTACAGCCCGCGCAACCCGCGATTGGGCAGCCACGTGTCCAAATCACGATAAGCTTTGTTCGGCGTATCCTTCGCTAACTGGGGCAACTGCCGCCACAAAGCCACCACCTCCTTCGGCGATTGATCAGCCCCACTCACCCCAATCGCGAGCCACGGAAAAATAAACAGCGACATCCAGCGCATGCCAAAAAATGGCAACAATCCCGCCGCAACAAAAGCGAGAGTTATTGACGCGCTGCCCTCGCTGGCAAACGATTTGCGGATGCGACGATGGTTGGCGTTTGGGTTGATGATGTTCACCGTGCTGTTTGGCGCGATGGGTGCGGGTGCGGCGGTGTCCACCGGCGTGATCGCCAAGGGCACGCGGTGGGCGATGGCGTGGCGCGTGTACGACAGCGGCCAGCCGGGGCCGACGGTGATTGTGGTCGGCGGCGTGCACGGCAATGAGCCGGCGGGCGCCAGCGCCGCGGGGCAAATTCAGCATTGGCCGGTGAAACGTGGGCGGCTCATCGTGGTGCCGCGCGCCAACGGACCGGGGCTGAAAGATGGCACGCGGTTTCTGCCGGGGGTGTCGCTCAAGACGCGCGACTTGAATCGTAATTTTCAAAAAACCAATTCCGAGGAAGGCCCCGTGGGTGAACCGGCGATCGCGTTGTGGAAATTTGTGATCGGGCATCAACCGGATTGGTTAATTGATTTGCACGAGGGGACGGACTTTCACCAAATCAATTCCAAATCCGTCGGATCATCCATCATCGACGTGCATTCAAACGCTTCAAATGCCGCCGTGCCGCTGATGCTCAAGGCGGTGAATGCGACCGTGAGTGAGCCCAGGAAAAAATTTGTGCGGCTGCGGTATCCCGTGGATGGCTCGCTGGCGCGCGCGGCGCACGAGCGGCTGGGCGCGCACGCGATGATTTGCGAAACGACTTCCAAAGATCAACCCCGCAGCCAACGCGCGCGGCAGCATCGGCTGATGGTGTACGCGCTGCTTATGCATTTGCAAATGGCGACGGCGGGGCCGCACGTTTTGGTGGGTAAGGATAGTTTCCGCGTGGCGATTTATGATGCCGGCGGCGCGGGAGGTAATGGGCCGCGCAATGTGGATCGCGTGCTCGCGGGGCACGCGGTGATGCGGCGCGTGGGTGCGACGGATGTACGCGATGGCGTGCTGGGGCAGTTTCACCTCGCGGTATTCCCCGGCGGCAGCGGCAGCAAACAAGCCAAGGCATTGGCACCGGCCGGACGCAAGGCGGTGCAAAATTTTGTGCTTGATGGCGGCGGGTTTGTGGGCATCTGTGCGGGCTCGTATTTGGCGGCGGCCAATTACGAATGGTCGCTCGGCATCAGCAATCACAAAACATTTTGCAAGAGCATCGACATCCCGAAAGTGGGCCGCAAAAGTATGTGGTACCGCGGCCCTTCCGCCACGGTGCAAATGGAGCTCACCAAAGCGGGCCGGAAAATCTTGGGCGGTAAAATAGGCGCGTTCGATGTGCGCTATCACAACGGCCCCATTATGTCGCCCATGGGCAAGGCGGGCCCCGCCGCGTTTCAACCGCTGGCGCATTTCCGCAGCGAAGTTTCCTGTTACGAACCGCAGAAAGGAACAATGACCGGCACCCCCGCCATCATCGCCGGCCAATACGGCAAAGGCCGCGTGCTCTGCATCAGCCCCCATCCCGAATCATCCGTAGCGCTGCACGAAATGGTGCGGCGCGGATTATTCTGGGCGGGTGATAAAAAGTAGCTTGGGGAAAACTGGGCAACAAAAAAGACGGCCCGGAGGCCGCCTTTTGGGGGGATCAATTCAGGGTGATTATTTTTTCTCGCGGGGGACTTCTTTGAGCTGGCGCGGTTGGATGCGGGGTTGGACGCCGCCACCACGACCGCCGGGGGCGGGCAGGATGCGGATGCCGCCTTGGCCAAAGCCGCCGCGATTGCCGAAGAGTTCGCGCATTTTCTTTTGATTCGCTTTTTGCTCGTCGGTGAGGATGGAGTTGTAGTCTTTTTGGTATTGCTCGGAGAGCTTTTTATAAGCGTCCCGTCGCTCTTCCTGCGGGAGTTCGCGGACTGCTTTATAAGCTTCCTGACGCTTGGCATTCATTTTTTGGAGTTTGGCGCGTTGATCTTCGGTGAGCACGATGCGGAGTTTTTTCATTTGCTCGTTGCGCTCGGCCTGAGCTTTTTTGGCCTTCTCGATTTCGGCTTTTTGTTCCTTCGTGTAAATACCGTCGATTTGTTTTTGGAAATCCGCTCGCAGGTCGGCCATTTGATCGCGCTTATCCTGGGGAGTGAGATCTTTGTTTTGGTAAATCTTCCGGTAAGCTTCGCTTTGGGCCTTGCGGATTACCGTCATTTTTTTCTGCTGCTCTTCGGAGAGCTTGATGCCTCCGATGCCACGCGGGAAAACTGCGGGGCGGATGAGTGCGCCGCCGGCGGCAAAGGGTGCTGCCTGCAGTTGGAGGCGTTTGGGCTTGGGATTATCCTGTGCGTTGGCGGAAAGGGCGGTGACGCCGGCCAAAGCCAGGGCGGTGATGATTTGGGTTTGTTTCATAATGTGTGGTTTGGATTGTTGCGGCTGATTAGACGGGAAAAGGGCGGGGTTACGCCATTATTTTCTACCAAAAAATAGGGCGAAAACGGTTGATTTCGTATGATTGCAGACAAGACCACAAAAAAAAGCGGCCCGAAGGCCGCTTGAATTTGGGTTGTGTGTAGTGGGTTTTATGCGTCCGAACGGCCGGGGCGTTGTTTGCCTTTGCCTTCACCTTCGCGTCCGCCGGGACGGCCACCGGGGCTGCGTTGGGATTGCATTTCTTTGAACTTCTTTTTCTGTTCGTCGGTGAGGATGGCCTCGATTTGTTTGTTGGTTTTCTCGCGTAGCGCGGTCATTTTTTCGCGCATTCCTTCGCGGTTGCCCCCGCTGAAAAGCTTCCGCATTTCGGTGCGCTGTGCGGTTTGGATTTCAGTGACCTTTTTCTTTTGGGCCTCCGTGAGCTTGAGCGCGGCATAAGGATCACGCCGACCGGCATCTCCGCCGGGGCGCTGGCCACCGCCGGGGCGATCGGGACGTTGCGGGCCTTTGGCGCGGATTTCGGCCAGTTTCTTTTTCTGCGCATCGGTGAGGATGGCATCAGTTTGTTTCTGAAACTTTTCACGCAATTCGCCGAATTTAGCGCGCATGGCTTCGCGGTCGCCGCCGCCGCCACGGAGTTCTTCAAACATTTTACGCATAGTGGCGCTTTGTGCCTCCTGCACCGCTTTCATTTTTGCCTGCTGCGCCTCGGTGAGGTCGAGCTGAGCGTAAGGGTTGAAACGGTTGAAGCCGCCGCCGGGACGTTGGCCTTTGCCTTGACCGGGACGCTGGCCTTTGCCTTCGCCGGGTTGTGCTTGGCTGGTGGAGGCGATGAGCAGTCCGCCAGCGATGAGTGCTGTTGCCAGCATAGTTTGTTTGTTTTTCATAATGTGTGATTGTTAATCGGTTCTGAAATGCAGACGCGTCTGGATTAAATTGGATACAAAAAAGCGACCCGCAGGCCGCTGTGATTTGTATGGAATGAAAGATTAGTCCTTTTTGGGCTTCTTGCCTTTGCCGGCGGGCTTGTTTTTGGCCACCAACTCTTTGAGCTTGGCTTGTTGTTCCTCGTTGAGGATTTCTTTCAGCTTGGCTTCGATGGCTTTGCGGTTTTCTTGGTATTTCGCGCGGCGCTCTTCTTTGGGCAATTTGCGGATTTCCGTGGATTTCGAGCGGTTTTCCTTTAAAAACGCGTTGAGCGTTTTCTTTTGATCCGCGTTGAGATCCAGCTGTTTTACCAACGCTATTACGTTACTGCCTCCTTTTTTCTTTGGTGCGTCTTTCTTATCATCTGCCTGGGCAGTGCCGAGCGCGAGGGCTGCGGCAAACGCGAGCATCATTAGTTTCTTCATTCAGTTTTTTCTTTCTAGGTTTATGGGTTATGGGTGAGAGGTGATTGTGACTGTTCAATCCAGACGCACAAGGCCAAAAAGCGTTACATTCACATTAACCGTTATATATGACCGCCACCGGATTTTCCAGTGTGCCAATGCCGGAAATGTGGATGCGGATGAGGTCGTCCGCGGTCAGTGTGAATTCATCGGGCGGCACCACGCCGGTGCCGGTGAGCAATATCGCGCCGTGTGGGAATGATTGGGAGCGGCAAAGGTATTCGGCCAATTCGTCGAATGAACGCTTGAGATTGTTGAGGGAAGTTTCGCCATCAAAAACAGTTTTGTTTGCGCGGATGATTTCCACGCCGATGGTCCACGCGCGGGCTTCGGCTTCGGTGGGGGCGAGGACGAGCCACGGGCCGATGGCGCAAGAGCGGTCGTACACTTTGGCCTGCGGAAGGTAGAGGAGATTTTCGCCTTCGATGTCGCGCGAGCTCATGTCGTTGCCGATGGTGCAGCCGACGAATTGTCCGCCCGAGTTGAGGACCAACGCCAGCTCCGGCTCGGGCACGCTCCACGTCGCATCGGCTCGAATGCCGACGGGCTCGTTTGGGCCCACGACTTTTTCGGGGAGCGACTTGAAGAAAATTTCCGGTCGCGGCGCATCGTAAACCAAATCGTACGCGCTGGCGCTGAAATCGCTTTCCTCCATGCGCGCCGTTTTGCTGCGCAAGTAAGTGACGCCTGCGGCCCACACTTCCTGCTGCTCCACGGGCGCAAGCAAGGTGACTTCCGCCAGCGGGTAAGTCGGCAAATCCGTGAGCGCCTCCACGCGCGAAATGGCGTTGGCGTCTTCCAGCAATTCGGTGATAGAGGGGATGCCGCCTGCGGTGAGATCGGCAAGGGTGGTTTCATCGACAGCAAGGCCGATGCGGGCCGCGTCATTAATTTTGAATCTGCAGAGTTTCATTTCGATCGCGGGTAGGGCGGTTTCTCCGAAACCGCCAAGGCGCGCTTGGAGAGCACGCCCTACCATCTACAAGCCCTTCACGCTGAGTAATCCAAGTAAACTGATTTCACTCTCGTGTAAAAGTCGATGGCGGTTTGGCCCTGTTCTTTGAAGTTGTTGGTGCTGGAATGTTTGACGCCGCCGAAGGGGGCTTGCAGGGCGAGGCCGGTGGAGATTTGGTTGATCTTCACGACGCCCGCTTCGATTTGGTCGGTGTAGCGCATCGCTTTGGTGATGTCACGGGTGATGATGGACGCGCTGAGGCCGTACTCGATGTCGTTGGCGAGCGCGATGGCTTCGTCAAAGTCGCCGGCTTTTACGACGCCCACCACGGGGCCGAAGACTTCTTCCTGCGCGATGCGCATGGAATTTTTCACATTGGCGATTACGGCGGGGCTCATAAAATGGCCGTGCTCGAGATCGCCTTCGCCGAGGCGTTCGCCGCCCCAAACGCATTCGGCGCCTTCGTCATTGGCGATTTTGATGTAATCGAGATTGCCGTCCAATTCGCCGGCGCTCACGGCGGGACCCATTGTCACGCCATCGTTCATCCCGTTGCCCACGTTGCGGGATTGGGCTTCGGCGATGAGTTTTTCGGTGAACTCGTCCGCCACCTCTTCACTCACAATCACGCGACTGGTCGCAGTGCAAACTTGGCCCGTTTGGCCGAAGCTGGCGAGTCCGACGATTTTTGCCGCGAAATCAAGATCGGCATCAGCGAGTACGATGGTTGGATTTTTGCCGCCCATTTCCATTTGCGCGCGGGTCATGCGCGGGGCGAGTTGCTGATAAATCCCGTGGCCCACGTCGTGCGAGCCGGTGAAGGAAAGCGCCTGCACCGCTTCGTGATTGGCCAGTTCATCGCCTACTTCTTTGCCGCTGCCGACGACGACGTTGAGCACGCCCGCGGGCAAACCCGCCTCATCGAAGGCGCGCGCGAGTTCGAGGGCCATCGCGGGTGCCTGGGTGGCGGGCTTGAGCACGACGGTGTTGCCGCTCACCAACGCGGGCGCGAGCTTCCACGCGGGGAGCGCAATGGGAAAATTCCACGGGGTGATGAGTGCCACGACGCCGAGCGGCTCGCGTTTGGTGAAGAGCATGTTGTTCGGCAAATCGTGCGGCACCACGCTGCCACCGATGGTGTAGCTCAGCCCGGCCATAAACCGAAAAATATCGACCGTGCGACCGACTTCCATTCCGGCTTCCACTTTGGTTTTGCCTTCTTCGCGACAAAGAATTTCCGCCAGCTCATCTTTGCGACCGGCGATGATGTTGGCTACCGCGCTGAGAATTTTCCCGCGAGCGGGTGCCGTCGTCGCCCGCCACGCGGGGAAAGCCGTTTGCGCGGCATCGATCGCCGCCTGCGCTTCGGCGCGTCCACCCAGCGCATATTCGGTGACCACCTCGCGCGTGTCGGCGGGGTTGAGATTGGTGTGCGTGTCGCCCGAAACGGCGGACACCCATTCGCCATTAATGAAATTTTTGTACTGCTTCATAAATCTGTAAGCCGCAAGTGTGCCGCAACGCGATGGGTGGGGCAAGTTCCGCCTTGCTCCGGTTCGTGGCTATTTGGAGCGGTTACGCAGAATGATCAGGGGCACGGGGTTTGCCTGCCAACGGACTCGAATGGCGGTGGGGTAGCCGCTTTCGGAGGGGCCGTTGTTGTA
The DNA here is from genome assembly GCA_014382585.1 of Limisphaerales bacterium. Classification (NCBI taxonomy): domain Bacteria; kingdom Pseudomonadati; phylum Verrucomicrobiota; class Verrucomicrobiia; order Limisphaerales; species Limisphaerales bacterium. The sequence goes on from JACNJL010000057.1 coordinate 90,199, forward strand.
CGCGCCGAGAACAATATCTACATCGCCATCACCATCGAGATCGCCGGCGTCCATTGCCAACCAGCGACTGTCGGCGGCGGGCAAGGCGAGCGGGGTGAACTTCAGGGGTTGGTCTTGACGAAGGAAAACAAACCCGCCGGCGGGGTCGCGTTGGTAGTCGGCAAAGAAGGCGGTGGAGGCGATGTCGAGATCCCCATCGCCATCGAAATCATGAGCCACGGCCCGGAACGCGCCGGGTTGTTGGTGGAACAGCGCTTCGCGAAATTGATTATGGCCGTCGTTCAAATGCAGTCGCACACCGTGGTAAGATTTGATGGGTGCGGGATTGACCTCACCGTTGTCCCCATTGGTGATGAGTAAATCGGGGTGGCCGTCCCGATTGAAATCCAAGATTTCTATGTGGGTGTGGCCCCATGCGGGGTGGCGCTTGAGGATTTCGCGGTGATCGAATTTGCCCGGCCCGGTGCTGATAAATAAATGAACGGCCTCACGTGCTTGGCCGGTGAGAATGGCGAAGTCCGGGATGCCGTCGTCATTAAAGTGGGCGCTGGCTACGCTGACGGAGCCGGGCTGGTTCAGCAACGGGTGGCGCTTGAAAGTTCCGCCGGTATTTTCCAGCCAAAATGCGCTGCCGAGCATGTGACCATATTCGCAAACCACGAGGTCTTCGCGGCCGTCGTTGTTGAGATCCACGGGCAACACATCCGCCGGCCGGTGCAGGGGGGTTGGGAGGAGCGGAGTGGTTTTGCCTTGCTCCCATCGCACCAGCGCGCCGCGGGGATCGACTGAGGGCCGGAAGCTGCCGATGAGCGTGCCCCAAGCGCCGGTTTTATCGAGTTGCCAGCGGGAAACTGATCCACCGGGGTTAATGGGTTTACGCCACTTACCGTCCGAGCCGAGCCGGTGCAATGTGCGGGTGGGCTCGTGCGCGACCCATAAATTTTCTGCGCCAATGTTGACGTGCATGCAATGCGCGTCAAACGGGGTGGCGGGGTGTTCCACGGCAAATAATTGAAGCAATTCAGGCGGGTTGGGATTCAGGGTGACGGGTTTTTCGTACTCAGATTTTTCGATGTAATAATAGCAGACATCAGTCCACTGCTTTACCGACATGACCGGGGCGGCCGGAAAAATATTGGCGGCCAGCACGCGTTCAAATCCGTTGGTGGATGCCAGGCCGGTATGCGGCGGCATCATCCCCAGCCACGGCATCATCCGTTGGAGTGCGAGATCCCATTTTTCACTGCTCAAAATTGAGGGCTCCGGCCGCACATGACAAGTGACGCATAGGGTTTTGGAAACCGCCTCACCGTTTTTCAGCTGCTCCAGTTCGGTGGGGGAATGTTTATATTCGGACGCGGGGTCGGGTGCGGGAGGTTTGGCCGGCGGGGAGTGGGTGCCGGTGATACCCCATAAATTTACTTTTCCATCGAAGCTACTCACGGCCAGGCGCCCGTCGTTCGGATCCCAAGCCAAACTATGGACCGCGCTGGAATGTCCTCCGAGGCTATCGAGCAGCTGACCGGTTTTGGCGTTCCAAACGTTGGCCGTACCGTCATCGCTGGCCGTGGCCAATTGTTGATCGCCCGGGCTCCATTGGATTAAATTAATGAAGCCGGTGTGGCCGCTTAAGGTTTGCAACAACTTACCTTGGCTGGGATCCCACACTTTTGCGGTTGTATCCCAGCTACTGCTGGCTAACCGGTCACCGGCACGATTCCACGTCACACAATGAGCGCACGCTTGATGGCTTTGCAGGATGTGGATTGAACGGCCGGTGGTGGCATTCCAAATCCGCACGGTGCGGTCGTCGCTGCCACTGGCCAGGCGTTGGCCATCCGGATTCCACGCTGTGGTCCAGACGCCCCCCTCATGCCCTGTCAGTGTATGTGCCAACGCACCGAATTGTGCGTCCCATATTTTGATCGTGTTATCGTTACTTCCGCTGGCCAACCGTTTGCCGTCCGGGCTCCACGCCACATTCCATACGGTGCCGGTATGGCCTTCGAGCAGATGTAGCAGTTTGCCGTTTTCCGTATCCCAAATTCGTACGGATTGATCCGGACTTCCGCTGGCCAATCGTTTGCCGTCCGGGCTCCACGCAATGCAAAAGGCAACTGACGAATGGCCGGACAACGAGTGTTCGAGCCAAGTGCCATCCCAAATCTTAATTTCCCCATCCCAGCCGCAGCTGGCCAAGTGTTTGCCATCCGGGCTCCAGGCAATTTTGTGGACCCGGTTTTTGTGCCCGCGCATAGAGTGCTGTAATTTGCCTGTGTCGGCATTCCAATACTTGATGGTATGATCCCAGCTTCCGGTGGCAATTTGTTTGCCGTTCGGGTTCCACGCCACGCTCCAGATCGAACCTCGATGGCCTTGTAATGTGTGCAGCAGGCGCACCTCGCGGGTTGCCGATTTGCCGGCGGCTCCGCCGTTGGCAGGGTTCGTTTTTTCCCCGGTTGGGGATGCGGGGGCCGCCGGTCGCTTTCGGCTGCAGCCTGAGAGACCGATTAACAGTGCCGCCCCCAAAATGATTGTTCGTTGCAACATCAGTGTTGTTAAAGGAGTGCGTCAGCTTTGGCAGCGAAGATGAAGTCAGCTTCGTTGAGGCCGTCGATTTTATGGGTCCAGAGGGTGATCTTCACTTTGCCCCACGCGAGACAGATGTCGGGGTGATGAAAAATATCTTCGGCGAGCGCGCCGACCTGATTGGTGAAGGCCAGTGCCTCGGCGAAGTTTTTGAAGCTGTATTCTTTTTCGAGATGATGGCCGTCGATGACGTGCCAGTCATTGCCGAGTTCGGCGGCCAGTTGTGCCAATGCCTCGCCCGCGAGCGGCGGCACGCCGCCTTGGCAGGGTTTGCATTCGCGTTGGGAGAGGCTGCAGGATTCTTCGCTCATCATCGGTTGGGTGTGTAGGCTTGTTTTGCTGTTTGGAAACCCTAAACTGCCGGACGCGAATGACCGAGCAGAAAAAACACTGCATTCTCTACGATGACGAATGTTGGATGTGCACGTTCCAAATGCGTTTGCTGACGTGGCTGGATTGGTGCGGCGTGGCGCGGTTGGTGCCCGCATCGGATCCCGAGTGCCTCAAACTCGCGCCGGGGCTGACGCGGGAGGGGCTGATGGAGGCGATTCATTGCGTCAATGCAGAGGGCAACGTGCTGCGCGGCGCGCGGGCGTTGCGGTTCATTGGGCTGCGAATGCCGCTGCTGGTGCCGATGGCGTGGGTGCTTTGGGTGCCGGGAATTATCTGGATTGCCGAAGCAATTTACGCAGGCGTGAGCCGCAATCGGCACCTCATCAGTAAGGTTTTTGGCTGCCAAGGCGCCTGCGATATTTTGCCCCAACGCCGGCGTGATGGGGAAACCACCACAAAACCAGCGGAAAAATGACCGAAATTCACGCTTGCCAAGTATCCTGTGGCTGTTAGATTCCCCGCCCCGATTTATGAAGACGGACATTCATCCTGATAAATACCGCCCGATGGTTTTTCGTGACACGAGCAATGGCGAGGAATTCCTCACCCGCTCCTGCGCGCCCACGAGGGAAACAACCACCTTTGAGGGCGAAGAATACCCGCTGTACCAAATGGGTATTAGCAGCACCTCCCATCCCTTTTACACCGGCCAACAAAAATTTGTGGATACTGCCGGTCGCGTCGACAAGTTCCAACAACGCGCCGCCAAGGCCAAAGCCATCGCCGAGGCTCGCGCCGCTAAAACAAAAAAATAGCGAATCCTTTTTAACCGCCCGCCCGGTTTGTGCCGTGGCGGGTGGTTTCTTTTTTCCCGCCCTTCCCCAATTTTTTCCGGATGGACCTGCAACCCCACATTGAAAAATTCGCCGCCCGAATGGCCGAGGTGGAGATCGAGCTGGGCGACCCCAAGGTTTTTGAAAACAACCGGCGCGCACAGGAACTGGGCCGCGAATATTCGCGCCTAAAGAATTTGGTGGTCAAAGGTGAACAATATTTGAAAGCGCGCGAGGAATTGGCGGAAAATCAGGAATTGGTCGATGGCGGTGATGAGATGGCTGAGATGGCTGCAGAAGAAGTTACGCGTTTGGAAACTGAAATTCCCTTGCTCGAAAAGGAAGTGGAACTCGGCCTCGTGCCGCCGGATGCCGCGGACTCGCGCAATACAATTATCGAAATTCGCGCGGGTGCCGGGGGCGATGAAGCCGCGCTTTTTGTCGGTGATCTATTTCGGATGTATATCCACTTTGCCTCCGCCCAAGGCTGGAAACACGAGCTGATGAGCACCAGCGACGCAGCGATGGGCGGTTACAAAGAAATCATTTTCAGCCTCGGGGGCGAAGAAGTTTACAAGCAAATGAAATTCGAAAGCGGCGTGCATCGCGTCCAGCGCGTGCCAGCCACCGAGGCGAGCGGGCGGATTCACACCAGCACGGTCACTGTGGCAGTGTTACCTGAGGCGGAGGAAGTAGATATTGAAATTAAGCCTGAGGAACTGGACATCTCCGCAACGCGCGCCAGCGGGCCAGGCGGGCAAGGCGTAAACACCACGGATTCCGCAGTGCAAATAATTCACAAACCGACCGGTCTAATCGTGCGATGTTCGGATGAACGCAGCCAAATCAAAAACCGCGCCAAGGCAATGAAAGTGCTGCGTGCGCGTTTGCTCGATCAAATGCTCGCTGAGGAAAATGCCAAGTACGCCGCCGAGCGCAAAGCGCAAGTGGGCACCGGCGAACGTAACGAACGCATTCGCACTTATAATTTCCCGCAAAGCCGCGTGACCGACCATCGCATTGATCTCACGATGCACAGTCTGTCCACATTCATCGAGGGCGACATTGGCGAGATGATCGCGCCCCTCATCCAAAATGACTTGGAGGAAAAACTCGCCGCCCTCCAAGCCTGATGCAACCCCGCGCCCTCATCTTCGACTGCGACGGCACGCTTGCCGACAGTATGCCTCTGCACTGGCGCGCGTGGAACAGCGTCTGTCAACACAACGGCATCAAACTTTCCGAGGCACGCTTTTACAAACTCGGCGGCGTGCCTTCGCAAAAAATTCTGGCGATGCTCAAACAGGAACAAGGCCTCGACTTTGATCCTGCGGAAATTTCCCGACAAAAAGAAGAGGCTTACTTACCACTGATGGACGAGGTGGAACTCATCGCCCCCATCGCCGCCATCGCCCGCGAACACATCGGCAAGCTCCCGATGGCCATCGCCACCGGCGGCCGAACGAAATACATTCGCCCGCTGCTCGAGCGCCTTGGCGTGGCGGATTGGTTTCAGGCACTCGTCACGAGTGACGACGTAAAAAATCACAAACCCGCGCCGGATACTTTTTTGAAAGCCGCCGCATTGCTCGGCGTGCCGCCAGAAGATTGCCGCGCATTTGAGGATACTGATTTAGGTCTGGAAGCCATCCGCGCCGCGCATATGGACGCCGTTGATGTGCGCACTATCGCCGGCGTGCTGCCGGAAAATATCACCGATTAAAGCACTTCCATTTGCGTGGCCTTCTCAGGCATCTGCCGCCGCACCCACACGTACCGGAACAACACCGTGCGCAACGCCATCGCCACTGGAATGGCGAGCAAACCACCAATTACACCGCCCACCAGTGTGGCACCCATTAGCACCGAAATGATCACCGCCACTGGATGCATTCCCACGCGGTCACCAATGATTTTGGGTTGGATCACTGTTTTCTCCAAAAACAAAACCAACGCACAAACCATTAATGCCACCATCGGCGCCGCTGCCCCGTCCACAATCATTTGGTCGCCATACGCCAGCGACAGTAATAGGACCGGAATGGCCGAGGCGATCACACCGAAGTATGGAATGATGCCGAGCAGCCCCGCCGCCAGCCCGATGAGGATCGCGTACGGCAGCCCAATGATTGAAAATCCAACCGAGAGGCAAACGCCCACACAAAACGCCACCAACACCTGGCCGCGAAAAAACACCACGAGACAATCGTTAAAGGACGACAGCACGAATACCGCCTCTTCTTTGAATCGCGATTCCTTGAGCGGGAGGTAATCGCTCCATTTCATTTCAATGGTGCGCGCTTCCAACAGGAAATAAAAAACGTAAACCGGCACCAACGCCAAGCCCGCCAACAGCCCAATCAACGCGATGGCTTCGGAAAATCCCTTCTCGGAAAACCGCGTGAGCTGTTGTTCGCCCGCAACCATCAGTGCGCTGAGATCGATTGTTTCCAGTTTGCGCACCATCATCACCTTGCCCCAATCGGTGTCCTTGTGTTCAGCCGCCCAGTTGCGAATGTTTTGCTGCACGTATTCCACTTTGGTTTCCTCGGCCAACTTCAACATCTCCGGCACCACCGTGGTGAGCATAACCATCGTGAGCGCGGTGATGATGCAAAACCCAATCATCAACACCAACAAGATCGCCTTCACACGTTTTGGATTTCGGATTTTGGCAAACAGGAAACTGACTTTGGCAGACATTTTAGGTTCAAAATAATCCACCAACGGATTCAGCAGAAACGCCAAGATGCCCGCGATGGCCAATGGCAATAGCACCGGCGAGAGGCGGTCGAGCATCCAACCCACGCCGTAAAACATCAGCGCCAGAAGTGCGAGGAACACAGCGATGGCCAGCACTGTGACGGAGAACCACAGCACTTTCGCCTGCTTATCCGATGGCGAAGGGAAAGGCATCTTACTTTATTGTTAATCCCCGAGCGTGCCTGCTTTGTCTGCCGAGGCGCGCACCGCATTGATCAACGCGTTGCGCACACCCGCTGCTTCCATTTCGTGGAGGCCCTCGATGGTCGTGCCGCCGGGGCTGGCCACGCGGTCTTTGAGTGTGCCGGGGTGTTCGCCGGTTTCCAACACCATTTTCGCTGCGCCGAGCATTGTCTGCGCCGCCAGTTGCGTGGAAAGCTCACGCGGCAAACCCGCCGCTACTCCGCCATCGCTCAACGCCTCAATGATTTGAAATCCATACGCCGGCCCGCTGCCGCTCAAGCCGGTCACCGCGTTGATGAGCCGCTCCGGCACTTCAACCGCTAACCCCACCGCGCCCAACATCCGCGCCGCCAGTTTTGCATCCGCCACCGTTGCACGCGTGCCACGCGCAAACCCCGCCGCGCCCTCGCCGACCAACGCCGGCGTATTCGGCATCACCCGAATCACCCGCGCCTTGCCGCCGAGCGCCGCTTCCAATTGCGCAATCGTCACGCCGGCCGCGATGGAAATAAAAAGATGTTTGGAAGTGACGTCATCCGCGAGTGAGCTCAGCAACTCCTCCACCTGATGCGGCTTTACTGCGATGACGATGACGTTCGCTTTTTGAAGCACCTCGGAATTCTTCCTGAGCGCCTTGCCGCCCGTGGCTTTCGCAAATGCCTTCGTTGCGGCAGTCACCACATCCGCGGCAAATAACGCGCGCGGCGTAATAAGCTTTGCCTTCACCATCCCTCCCGCCAACGCCGTGGCCATTCGCCCTGCGCCGAGGAAACCCAATGTTTGTTTAGCGGCCATGCGATTTCCTTAACAGAAAACCGCGTGCGTCACGAGCCAAAAGCCTGCGCCTTCGATCAGTGTTTGAGGAAAAAACCGCGCTGCTTGTCGCTGATGGGCAGCCCTGTTTTTTCCATCACCGCCAGAAGATCTTCCCACACCGTGCGTTTGTTCTGCATCGATTCCTGATGCAGGAGGTATGCTGGATGAAAGGTGGGCATCAGAGGGATGCCACGATAGGTTTGCCAAGTGCCGCGCATTTTTGTAATGGGCGCATTGTCCATTTCCAATAATCCCCCCGTCGCCACTTTGCCGAGCGCCACGATGACTTTGGGTTGGATGAAATCAATCTGCCGATGCAGCCAGTCAGAGCAAGTTTCCATTTCCTTGGGCGTGGGCGCGCGGTTACCGGTGCGTTGATTGGGCGTGTCCGGTCGGCACTTAAGAATGTTCGCGATGTAAACACCGTCGCGCGTCAAGCCCATCGCTTTGAGCATTTTGGTCAGCAACTGCCCCGCCGCACCGACAAACGGTTCGCCCTGCGCATCCTCATCCGCGCCCGGTGCTTCGCCCACAAATAAAATATCCGCCGCCTCATTGCCCACGCCAAACACCACTTGCTTTCGCGAACCCACCAGGTGCTCGCATCGCGCGCAAGCCAACGCTTGCGTTCGTAAATCCGCCATCGAATCACAAGCCGTATCTGGAATTGATTCCACTGGGAGCTTTGGCAATGGCCGAAACAGCACCGACAATTTTTCGGAATCCACATTGACATGCCGCCGCCCAAGCGCCCGCTCGCCTTCCAGATAATCCACCGTGGCATTGAGCAATTGATGATAAGCCGTCACGCACCCAACATAAATGCAACGCCCGCCCGCGCACGGAAAACTTGTCCAGAGTTATCCCAAGAAAAGCCGTTAAGGGACATATCGGGCCGAGGAAACTGTTGTTTTCGCAATAGGCGAATCTTGTTATTGCATCCCATTATAATCTTTCTGATTTATTGTAGTCGGTGGGTGCGAGGAGTTTCCTGTAGGGTCGCGGCACATGAAACAGATTCTATTGATTTTAGCCGTGGTGGCGTTGGTGGGGTGCGGGAAGAAGGAGGATGGCAATACAAGTGCGGCAAACCCCGAAAAGCTCATTTCCGACCCCATCGTGGAGAAGGCGATTCGCAAGCAACTCAAGAAATCCACAGGAGAACTCACCAAGTCGGACTTGAAGAAGGTGACTCGGTTCGAAAGGAACTATTTGAAAAATATCACCGACCTTAAGGAATTGGCCAAGCTGGAGAACCTAACCACGCTATACTTGAGTAGCACTCAAATCACAGATGCAGACCTTAAAGAGTTAGCCGCGATGAAAAATCTCACCGGCTTAGATTTGGGCTTCACCCAAATTACCGACGCGGGCCTCAAGGAAGTAGCCAATCTGGAGAACCTCACTTATCTGCGCTTGGACAGCACCCAAATCACTGACGCGGGCCTTAAGGATGTAGCCAAGCTCAAGAACCTCACCAAACTAAGTTTATGGTACTGCACACATATTACTGATTTAGGCCTTAAGGAAGTGGTTAAACTGAAGAACCTCAAATGGCTAAGCTTGATCGACACCCAAGTAACAAAGCCGGGTTTGGCTGAGTTACACAAGGCGTTACCGAATTGCTCGAATCTCCTGAGCACCCCCCCTTTAACCAAGGAAGAATCGGCAAAGGTTATTGAGGCTGCGATTCGGAAAGCTTCCCAAAAAACCACAGGCGAACTTACCAAGGCGGACTTTGAGAAGGTGACGAAGCTGGATATGTGGGAGAAGGGACTTACCGATATTAACGGGCTGGAGAAGCTCACGAAGTTAACGAGTTTGAATCTCGATTACAATCAGCTGGCTGATGTGGAGGGCTTGAAGAAGCTAAACCAGTTAACGCGTCTGCGTCTCAGTAATAACAGATTGGCCGTGTTGCCGAAAGGTCTGGAGAATCTCACACAGTTAACGAGTTTGAATCTCGATTACAATAAATGGATCGATGTGGAGGGCTTGGAGAAACTTAATCAGTTAACGCATCTGTCTCTCAGTAGTAACAGATTGGACGCGTTGCCTAAAGGTCTGGAGAAACTCACGCAGTTAAAGGGTTTGAATCTCCACAGGAATAAATTTAGTAATGTGAAGGTTCTAGAGAAGTTAACGGAGTTAAGGACGCTGACCCTCAGTGATAATCAACTGACCGATGTGAGGGGGCTGGAGAAGCTCACGCAGTTAACGTATCTGAATCTCAATAACAATCTACTGTCCTCTATCAAAGGTCTGGAGAATCTCACGCAGTTAAAGAAGTTGCATCTTAGTGACAATCCACTGACCGATGTGAAACGTCTGGAGCAGCTTAACCAGTTAACGGTGCTGTATCTTTATAACAATCAACTGGCCGATGTGCAGGAACTGGAGAAGCTCACGCAGTTAACGGAGCTTCATCTCAGTGGCAACCCCGCTCTCACCAAGGCACAGATCGATGAACTGAAAAAGGCGTTGCCGAAGTGCAAAATCTACAGCAACCCCACGAAGTAACCGCCCTCATTCCTCCCCGTGAAACTCCTTGAGGGCAGTTAATGAATGCCCCCTTGCCCTGAGGTGGGCCAATCGTTAGCCTCCTCGAAGATGAAACAACGCCTCTTGATATGTGCGGTGGTGATGGGCCAATCCGTATTGGCAGCGGATAAGAAGCCTTTAACCAAGGAGGCATCGGCGAAGGTCATTGAGGCAGCAGAAACTATTCTGGCTGAAAAGAAATTCGGGTACGATGCCATACTTGGCCCTCGTGGCTCACACCTTCAGCTTGTCTTTAACAGTTTGTTCCACATAGGGCCCCCAACAGGGTTGGTCAAATCTGAGGATTATAAAATTTTTAGGGAGAGATATAAACGCTTTTACCGACAGGCTGTGCCAATTGCAGTTGGAGACAATTATAAGGGATATCGAATTGTAGGAACTACATTAAATTTTTTTGACGTCAAGTATGCCGCAAGTAGGAAATACGACTTATCTAAAGGTGAATTCTTTATTCAGAATGAGAAACAATGGAATAAGGAGGCTGTAATTGGAGATACGGTGGCGCGTAAACTTGAGCTGCAGATAAACTCAAAATTCCATCCTTATCATGGTCTTAATTTCAACCCAAATAAGAAACCCCATAAGGATCAATATACAGTAACGGGAATTCTCAAGACAACCGGCACTCCGGCGGATCGGGTGATTTGGATTCCTGTTGAAGGACTGCAATAAATGGATGGGCATAACTCACGTTCCGCAGGCGCTGTGAGTGCGGTGCTAATTCAGATGAGTGATAATACCACAGCACGTGCATTTGCCATGAACTCACTTGACGCAATTTACAATAGGGGCACTGATCATCTGACGTTCGTGAGATCAATTAATAACACCTTGATTTCCTTAGATTCGCAAATCGACACTATCAAGGAAGCGCAAGGAATAATCAAAAGATGGCCAAGGGAGTAATTTTTAGCCCGGTGATCTCCCTCCCCTTAATCATATAAACCACCGAGCGATTTCTGTTTGTTTCATTATGGGATTCATCCAACGCGCCAGCGTTAAAAGTGGGACACAGCCGGGACAAGATAATCACAAACAAACGTGATCTTCATTTGAGCCTTAAAAAACAAGGCCAGCGTTTTTTGTCTCGCTGCTTGTCCAGACTTACTCACGCGATTACCCTCAACCGATGACGCGGCATTGTTTCAACTGCGGGAAAGACTGGGCGCTGGCCACTGCGCCGGGGCGGCGCGATGCGTGCGAGGACTGCAACACCGATTTCCGGTGCTGCCGCAATTGCGTTCACTTCGACATCGTCGTGGCGCATCAATGCCGCGAGCGCCGCGCCGAGCCGGTCGATGAAAAAGACCGCGCCAACTATTGCGAGTACTTCGATTTCGCGCGGCGCAACTTCAAAAAAATTGATCCCTCAAAAGGCGAAATCAGCCGTGAGGAAGCGGCAAAAGACACCTTGCGCAAACTACTGGGCGACTAAAAAACCCACAGGATTTTGCGTTGTGTGAATTTGTCCACCCAACCGGTTGTGGTTTTCTTGTTCACCGAGCTTGACATTTCCGTGAATATGTGGCTTTTTTACCTGCAGCACTGCAGCCAAGGGGCAGTGCAAAAAACGAACTCACAAACAAATAATTTCGATTCCTTCCCAGTACAGTTGGAATCAAAAATCCTACAGTAGCCTACTTTGTACTGTTTCTGAGTTCACCGGACCAGGAAGGCTCTCTTCAGGCCACCTGGTCCGGCTTTTTTTGGGCTGATTTTTTTAACGTCCGCGCGGTTCCATCGGCTGTACCCAGGCGGATTGAAATTCCGGATAGCCGCGCGGATTGCGCACGCGATTGGAGGCGGTGACTTTGGCGCGCACATAAATTTCGTCGCCTTTCAAACGATACTCCGCGTGCTTGCCTTTCACCGTGGCGAGCACCGTGCCGATGTCATCGCTGTATTGATGAGTAACGCGCAACTTAGCACCACTGGCCACCGAGTATGGTTTGTGTGCTTTATCATAATTCTTACGGGTGCCAATAAATTGTGTGGTGTATTCCACGCCCGGCTCGGTGGCGATGGTGAGCGATAACATTTTCGGCGAGCGTTGAACCTCGCTCAATGTCACGCCCGTGCTTGAGTAAAAATCGCCGGCTTCCAGTGCGCGCACCAGCGCGTTGGCCTCCAACTTATCCGCGCGCACCATCACCCAGCCGCGGCCGGTGTTGCTGTGTTTGGGATTGATGCCGTGATAGTTGTGAGCGTCATCAGTGGCGAGCCCGTACAAGGTGCCGAGGTTGAGTTCGGCGAGGCGGCGGGTGAGAATGATGTCCCACATACGCTCGGTGCTGGCGTGGAGTTTGTCACCGCGGTCGCGCACGATGGGGTGGCCGTTGTACACTTCAAAAAATCGTTCGCCCTTCACGCGCATGAGTTCTTCCGCCGTGACGCCCCAGCCAAAATTAGGATGATTGAGGTGCAGGATCATTGGCTGGCCGGTGGCTTTGCGTTGGGCGAGCAGCGCGTTCATATTGCGCTGCATCACATCGTAAACACTGTCCCCGCCGCTGGGCTTGATGAGTGTTTTGAGGTTGGTGGCGTTCATGTGCACCGGCGCGGTTTTCCAGCGGTCGGTGATTTCTTCACCTTGGATCAACAGGAATTTTTCGGGCACCTCTAGTCGGCCCCGAAATTCGGACAGCGTTTTCAGGCGTACTTCCATTCGGTCGTTGCGTTCGCGGGTTTGCACCCAGTCGCCCCAAGCCGCGCGGTACTTGGCCAGTGCGGGTGGGCCGCCTTTGCTCTTCATCACATCGATCCACCGCTCGCCCGCCTGCAAAGTGTTGTGGTCGGTGAGCGTGAGAAAATGGTAGTCGTGATCCTTGTACCACTTGGCGATTTGCTCAGGGTAATCATCGCCATCGCTCCACAGCGTGTGCGTGTGGAGGTTGCCCTTCCACCATTGAGCTTCGGCCAAGGTGGAACCCACCAGCGCCAAGCTGGCCCAGCAAAAAAGAAACGTGGCTTTCATGCGCGAACGGTAGCGGCCCGCGCCCGCGCGTCAAGCATGGGCTAGGGGAAGCGCGCGCCCTGTTTTTTGCCGTGATCAGTTTTTTGGTCGTACTCCAGTTCCATTGCGCGATGGAGCTTCAGAATTTCCTGTGCCTTGAGCCGCACGGCTTCCTTGAGTTTTGCGCTGGAGGGGTACACTTTGATATTTGCGAAGGCTTTGTTCGCCGCATCGCCGGCGAGCTCGGCGAGTTTGGCGTGTCCGTTTTCGTGCAGCGTGAGTCGCGCCATGTAAACCTGCCAACGGCGTTGCTCCAACGGGTTTGCCTCATCGAACTCAACCCAGCGCGGAAGGATGACGGTGGACTTCACATTCACCGTCCATTCGCTAAGCCGATAAAATCCTGCTTGTTGCGCGAGCTTGCCGTCCCATTGATAAGTCCACTGCAATGTCCAATCCGTGCGTGCGTCGAACCGTTTTTTCCCATCCAGACTCAAGGGCCCCTGCGCGTCCAACGCCTTGCGCAGGGTGTTGGGAGTGCGCCCGCGGATGTCGTAAAATTGAGTGGCTCGTTTGGCGGTCAACTTGCCGCCGGGCCGATCAGCTGCCGGAAGTGTCCAGCTGACGAGCAAGGCCAAGAGGATCAAAGTCGGTTTCATGCCCTCACGGTTTGCCGCGGTTTGTTTTTGTAGTTTGAATACCGCTGGTGTCCAAATGACGATTCACCGCATTTAAATAAGCGCGCGCGCTGGCTTCGATGATGTCCGTGCTGGCGCCGCGGCCGGCCACCAGTTTGCCGTCACCGAAATCCACTTTCACTGACACCTCGCCCAACGCGTCCTTGCCTTGCGATACCGAGTGCAGCGCGTAATCCATCAACTTGCCGGTCGTGTGCGTGATGCGATCGATCGCTTTGAGCGCGGCATCCACCGGCCCATCGCCGATGCCGGCGTCTTGTTCAGATTCTGTTTTTTTCCCGTTGGTTTTCAGCAAGCGTACCGTGGCCGTCGGCACGGTTTGGTTGCCGGTGGACACATTCAAATAATCGAGTGCCCACGTCTCCGGCACAGTCGTGAGAATGTCTTCCACCAAGGCGGAAAGATCCTCGTCGTACACAAATTTTTTCTTGTCGCCGATCTCTTTGAAGTGATTGAACAACGCGGCGACATCCGAAGTGGACAGCTTAAATCCCAAATGCTTCAAGCGCGCCGCCACCGCCGCGCGGCCGCTGTGCTTGGTGAGCGGCAGCTCGGTTTTGCCCCACCCCACTTTACGTGGATCCATTATTTCATACGTCTCACGTTTCTTCAAAATGCCGTCCTGATGAATGCCGCTCGAGTGGGCAAAGGCATTTTCGCCGACAATCGCTTTGCTGCGTTGCACCGGTAACCCACTCATCCGCGCAACGAGTTTGGACGCTTTCACAATTTCTTTGGAATTGATACCGCACGAAAAACCGCGGAACACATCCTTCCGCGTTTGGAGCGCCATCACGATTTCCTCCAACGCGGCGTTGCCCGCGCGTTCGCCAATGCCGTTCACCGTGCACTCCACTTGCCGCGCGCCGGCCTTCACCGCCGCCAACGAATTGGCCACCGCGAGGCCGAGGTCATTATGGCAATGGACGCTGATGATCGCTTTGCCGGTTTGGAATTCCGAAACCTTGTCGTGCAAGTGCGCGATGAGCGCGCCGTACTGATCGGGCACGGCCCAGCCGACGGTGTCCGGGATATTGACCGTCGTTGCGCCGGCCTTGACTACCGCTTTGCAAATCTCCACCAAAAAATCCGGTTCGGTGCGCGAGCCGTCTTCCGGAGAGAATTCTACGTCCTTTACATATTTGCGCGCTCGCTTCACGCCATCCACCGCCAGTTTCAAAATTTGATCCTGCGCTTTGCCGAGCTTGTGTTCGCGATGAATTTTTGAGGTCGCCAAAAAAACGTGTATGCGGCCGCGCTTCCCCGCGGGCTTCACCGCTGCACCGGCGGCGTCAATGTCCTTGTTTACGCAACGCGCGAGGCCGGCGATTTGCGCGTTCTTGATTTGTTTGGAAATGGTTTGCACCGCGGTGAAATCGCCTTCGCTTATGACCGGGAAGCCTGCCTCAATGACGTCCACATTCAACCGGCTCAACTGCCGCGCTACTGCGAGCTTTTCGCGCAGATTCATTGAGGCCCCCGGACATTGCTCGCCATCGCGCAGCGTGGTGTCGAAAATTAAAACTTTGTTGTTGCTCATGCGCTTCCTTCCGAAGTTGTCCTTCGCGGAAATGTGTTTACCAAAAAACAGGCTCCACTGCCAGTCACGATATACAATGTAGAGAAGGTTGAAAGTTCCCCCGTTTGCGCGGTATGCTGCTCCGCCCCGTGGAAACTCATTCATTAAAACTTTGGGCGCGCTATAAAAAGCGCACCACTTTTCATCCCGAAATCGATCTCTCGCTGGATCTTAGTCGCATCGATTTCGCCGATGACTTTTTCGAGACGATGCGGCCCGCGATGGATCGCGCTTTCACCGCGATGACTGAGCTTGAAGGTGGCGCCATTGCCAATCCCGACGAAAACCGAATGGTCGGACATTATTGGCTGCGGAACGCATCGCTTGCGCCCACCGAAGAAATCACAACCCAAATCACATCCGCGCTGGACGATATCAAATCATTCGCCGCCGATGTACACGAAGGCAAACTCGCCGGACCCGATGGCCCGTTTGAAAATCTACTACTTATCGGCATCGGCGGCTCCGCGCTTGGCCCGCAATTCGTGTCACACGCCCTCGGTCAACCCAATTTAGACCGCATGAGACTATGGTTTTTTGACAACACAGACCCGAACGGTATCGATAAAGATATCGAAGAAATAGGTGAAACTCTGTCAAAAACACTGGTAATCGTCATTTCTAAGTCCGGTGGAACCAAAGAAACCCGCAACGGAATGCTGGAGGCAAAAGCAGCGTTTGAGCGTGAAGGTTTGGATTTTGCCAAACACGCCTGCGCGGTAACCGGTGAAAGCAGCAAGCTCGATAAAATTGCGGAAGCTGATGGCTGGCTGAAACGGTTCCCAATGTGGGACTGGGTGGGCGGTCGCTCCAGCGAAACCGCCACGGTCGGTTTATTGCCTGCTGCGCTTCAAGGAATCGACATCGACCAATTCCTGGCCGGGGCCGCAGCTTGTGATGAATTGACCCGAAAACCCGACGCAAACACCAACCCGGCCGCCCGCCTTGCCCTGGCGTGGCATTATTGCTGCAACGGTAAAGGGGATAAAGATATGGTAATATTGCCATATAAAGACCGATTAGAATTACTTTCACGTTATCTACAGCAATTAATAATGGAATCCTTGGGCAAGGAAAAAGACCTGGATGGACAAGTGGTCAATCAGGGAATCGCAGTTTACGGCAACAAGGGATCGACTGATCAGCACGCATATATTCAGCAATTGCGAGATGGCGTGCCGAATTTTTTTGCGACATTTATCGAGGTGTTGGAAGAGCGGGCGGGGGAAATGTTCCACGTGGAACACGGGATGATTACTTCGGGAGACTATCTCAGTGGGTTTTTCCAAGGCACGCGCAAGGCGCTTTATGAGAGCGGGCGGGAATCAATCACGCTGACGATTCCGGATGTTTCGCCGTTTTCGGTTGGAGTGTTGATTGCGCTTTATGAGCGGGCGGTGGGTTTTTATGCGTCGCTCATTAATGTAAATGCTTATCATCAGCCGGGCGTTGAGGCTGGCAAAAAGGCTGCCGAAAGGGTGATTGAGGTGCAGTTGGCTATTTTCGAGTGCTTAATGCGGCGGGATGGAAATCCGATGTCGGTCGAAGATTTGGCGATGGAAACGTTGTCGGTCGACGACACGGAGACGGTTTACAAAATTTGCGAACATTTGGCTGCGAATGGTCGGTTAGAAAAAATCGACGGGGAATGGCGGTTTGATGCTCTGTATGGTTTGCCAAGAGGCGAAGAAAATGAGTTTCCGATATCCTAAAGATTTTGACGTGATCGTTGTGGGCGCCGGCCACGCGGGGGTGGAGGCTGCGCTGGCGGCGGCGCGGATGGGCTGCGAGGTGCTGATGTTGACCACGAATGTGGACACCATCGGCCAAATGAGCTGCAATCCGGCGATTGGCGGGTTGGCAAAAGGCCATTTGGCGCGGGAAATCGACGCGCTTGGCGGTGAAATGGGCAAGTGCACGGATATGACGGGGTTGCAGTTTCGAATGCTCAACCTGAAAAAAGGCCCCGCTGTTTGGGCTCCGCGGGCGCAATGCGACAAAAAGGCGTATCAGTTTCGAATGAAATGGGTTTGCGAGCGCGAACCCAATCTTACTATCCAGCAAGGGCAGGTTTCCAGATTAATGCACAAGGATCGCGAAGTGCTCGGCGTCGAGACGGCGATGGGGGTTCAATATTATGGGAAAACGACCGTTATCACCACGGGCACTTTTTTGCGCGGACTAATGCACGTGGGTGATGCGAAACAAAAAGGCGGCCGCTCCGGCGAAGCGGCTGAAACGGGGTTATCCGGATCACTGCAGGAAGTGGGCTTGGAGCTGGGCCGGCTGAAGACGGGGACGCCGCCGCGGTTGCTGAAGCGTTCCATTGATTTTTCCCAGCTTGAGGAACAGCCCGGTGATGAGCCGGTGCCGTACTTTTCCTTTTGGAAAGATGCTGAGCAGGATGAGGCGTTCCACGTGGAACATTCGGGGAGCAAGTATCCGAAAGGATCTATTTTAGACCAAATTGGCGGCCAATTAAAATGCTGGATTACGTGGACATCGAGCAAAACAGCCTCAATTATCAAGGAAAACCTGCATAAATCGCCGATGTATTCGGGCGTGATCGACGGGGTTGGGCCGCGTTATTGCCCCTCGATTGAGGACAAAATTGTGCGGTTTGAGGACAAGGAGACCCATCAAATTTTCCTGGAACCGGAAGGCATTGCTACGGATGAAATTTACGTGAACGGGTTTTCGACTTGTTTGCCTTTTGAGGTGCAGATTGAGATGGTGCGCACGATTAAGGGTTGTGAGAACGCCGAGATTCTTCGTCCGGCTTATGCGGTGGAATACGATTTTGCCTCGCCGCGCCAGCTACACCCTTCCCTCGAATCCAAGCCCTGTCGCAATCTGTTTTTGGCCGGTCAAATCAATGGCACTTCCGGCTATGAAGAGGCCGGCGCTCAAGGGCTGATGGCGGGGATCAATGCCGCGCTTCGTGCCCAGGAAAAGGAGCCGCTGGTGCTTCGGCGCGATCAAGCGTACATCGGCGTGCTCATAGATGATCTCATCACCAAAGGCACACTCGAGCCATATCGGATGTTCACCAGCCGCGCAGAATACAGATTGTTGCTACGTCAGGACAACGCAGATATGAGACTTTCAGAAATCGGCAACGATAAAGGAGTGCTTTCTGGTCGGTTATTTGATGTTTTTTCTAAGAAAAAGATAGCAGTGGAAAATGAGATTGAGCGGTTGGGGAAGACGTTTGACGGGTCGAATTCGTTGGCGCAGGTGTTGCGGCGGAATGATGTGAAGTATGAAAACTTGCCGCAGAGTGATGAAACGTTGTCAGAAGAGGTGCGGCGGCAAGTGGAGATCACGGTGAAATATGCCGGCTACGTGGAGCGACAAGAAGCCGAAGTGGCGCGTTTTCGCACGATGGAGGACAAGCAGATTCCCCGGTGGCTAGATTACGCCGGCATCACGGGCTTACGAAATGAGGCCCGGCAGAAGCTCATCGACCATCAACCCGCCACGCTCGGGCAAGCCTCGCGCATCTCTGGCATTTCGCCTTCAGACATTAGCCTCGTGATGGTTCAAATGAAACGCGGGCCGAAAGAGGCCGACGTGAGTGAGTGAGTTTGGAAATCTCAAAGACCAAACGCCAAAGGCCCGAGAAAAACCCGATCCACAAGCGCGACCTGAAAAGGGGGAGCCGCTCTAGCGGTTGATCGTCGCTTGAGGCATCGACTCAATGAGATCGGCGACCATTCGGTCAGTGATGAAATTTCCTTTTATATTTAGAAACTTCAGAAAGTCGTATCCCTTGAGCCACTTGGCGCCTTCATCGGAGATGCGGTTGTAATTCAGCGTGAGGCTTTCAAGATTCACCAGTTTGGAGAGATGCTCCACTCCGTCATCGCGGATGTTGTTTTCTCCGAGATCGAGATGGGTGAGGTTATAAAGATTCTTCAAATGCCGTAGTCCCCGGTGGGTCACGCTGGTGTTGGAAAGATTGAGCGACTGCAGGTTGTGCATATTGGTGAGATGCTGCAGGCCGACATCCGTCACGCGCGTGGCCGAAAGCGAAAGGCGGCTGAGGCATTCCATTTTGGAAAGATGCGCCAGTCCATCATCGCCCACCTCGGTGATATCGAGAATCAACTCCCGTAGCCTCGTCAGTTCACCGATCGATTTGAGACCTTTGTTCGTGAGGGCGCAATCCGTAGCATCGAGCACTTCTAGATGCTCCAACTGCCCCAGCAATTTAAACCCCTCATCGCCCACGCGCACATTGTAACGGATAAACAACAAATTTGTCTCGGCGTCCTCATTCGTCTCAACCCGCCGCGCAATCGCCCGCACCCCCATCGCCAAATTCCCATCATGCTCCGCCACCGCCACAACCAAAGGATCCGGCGGCGCTTTTTTTTCTGAGCTATTGTCGGACATAAAATTTTGTTTCGTCAAAAGTACCTTTTCAATCGGCAATTGGGAGCAAAAAGAAAATGGTGGGAGGAACAGGATTCGAACCTGTGAAGGCATAGCCAGCAGAGTTACAGTCTGCCCCGTTTGACCGCTTCGGTATCCTCCCACTCGGAGGGCGGGAAACCTAGTGGAAAGCTTTGGGTGTGACAACCCCAAATCCTCCGGCCCCATCAGGCACCCTATCGGGCACGGTGTTCCGAGCTGCCGTGCTTGCCTTCGCCGCGCGCGGGATCTAAGTTGCGCGCCGATGTTCGATACTCTCAGCGGTAAATTACAGGGCGCGTTCAAAAATCTGCGCGGGTTGGGCAAAATCTCCGAGGAGAATGTCGCCGAATCCTTGCGTGAGGTGCGGCTGGCCTTGTTGGAGGCGGATGTCAATTTCAAGGTGGCCAAGGGGTTCATCGCCAGCGTGAAGGAAAAATCGCTGGGCGAAGCGGTGCTCGCCAGTGTGCAGCCAGGGCAGCAGATTGTTAAAATCATTCACGACGAGCTGGTCACGTTGCTCGGCGACACCAATGCCCAACTCGAAACCGGCGGCAACCCGAGCTGCCTGATGATGGTGGGGCTGCACGGTGCGGGCAAGACGACTTCCAGTGGTAAGCTCGCCAAGTTGCTCAAAAAACAAGGGCGGCAGCCGATGCTCGTGGCGGCGGATGTCTATCGGCCGGCGGCGATGGAGCAGCTCGAAACACTCGGCCAACAGGTGGACGTGCCGGTGGTGGCACTCAAAGGCGAAAAGGATGTGAGCAAAATCGCGAAGGCCGCGCTGGAGGCGGCGCGGGCACAGGCGTGCAATGTATTGATTTTTGATACGGCGGGTCGTTTGCAGATTGATGAAAATCTGGTGCAGGAATTGGTCGACCTCAAAGGCATCATCAAGCCGCAGGAAATTTTGCTGGTGCTCGATGCGGCCACCGGACAGGAAGCGGTCAGCGTGGCCACGCATTTTGATGAAGCGCTGGGCATCACCGGGTCTATTCTTACTAAGCTCGATGGCGACGCGCGCGGTGGCGCGGCGTTGTCGATGAAAAGTGTCACTGGCAAGCCCATCAAATTTGTGGGCCTTGGTGAGAAGCTTGATGAATTTGAAGCGTTCCATCCCGAGCGAATGGCCGGTCGCATTTTGGGGATGGGCGATGTGGTGAGCCTCGTTGAAAAAGCCGCCGAGGCGATTGATGAAGATGAAGCCAAGCGTATGGAAGAAAAAATGCGCAAAGGCAATTTCACGCTGGAGGATTTTTTGGAGCAAATGCGCGCAATGAAAAAGATGGGGCCGCTGGAAAATATTGTGGGGATGTTGCCCGGCGGCGATCAGGCGATGAAGGGTGCGGACCTCGATAAAGGCCAAAAAGAAATGAGCCGAATGGAGGCATTGATTTGCGCAATGACGATTCAGGAACGGCGCAACCCGAACATCTTAAATGCCAGCCGCCGCAAACGCATCGCCACCGGGACAGGCGTGAAAGTTTCTGAACTGAACGGCGTGCTCAACAAATTTTTCGAGATGCAGCAGATGATGAAAAAAATGGGTAAAATGCAAAAGATGCTAGCCAAAATGGGAGGCGGCGGCCTCGGCGGGTTGATGGGCCGGTAGATGCATTTGCTGACTCATTCGGGGCAAGTCCTTCATATTGATTTAATTCCTTCGTAAGAAAAAACCGACGAGGAAGATAAATACGGCGCCGCTGATGATGAGCTTGATGAGGCGGGACGTGGTTGCCACGGCGGAGGGTGAATTGGGCTGCCTGGGGCGTTGATATTTTTCCAGTTCGGCAATGAAGGTGCCGTGTTTGATCTTGGTCTTGATGCGGAGAGGTATTCGATGGGCGTCGTCGCTGAGCCAGATTTGCAGCTTGGCGTTAGGATTCTTCTTAAAGATGCCACGAAAATTGCCGAGATCCGGCTCCACGAGAATGGTGTGGTAGGCTTGGCCGCCGATCTTAATCGCTTGTTTGCCGACCACGTTGACCGTGACCGGAAAGGTGGCCTTACCATCGCTCACGGCACTGGAGAATTTGCTGGCAGCGGCGAGATTCATTTCGCGAAATTTGAAAATGATGCTGAGCGGATCAAGTGTTTCCATTTCGGTGACTACTTGGCCGTCAGGATGTCCATCGAGCGTGCGTTTGCAGACGCGGTTTTTTTCATCAAAGGCAAGGTCCACCTTGCGCGAGGAAAGATCGGACTGGACGGTGTGATATTCGCGGGAATGGGTGAAGCTGGCATTAACGATGGAAGTGGCATCATAGTGTATCAACCCGCCGATTGCGCCGCCCTTGAGGGTGAATTCCCACAGCGCCATCCCATTGCGATCCAGCTTCCGGACAGCAAAGGTGACTTTGCCGGCTGGTAGCACGAGGAATCCGTTCTCAAGGCGAATCTTATAGGCACTCATCTCTCCATCGGTGAAATGTTCCGGCTGATAAATGCCTTGTGGGGCGGCAACAGCCTTGGCTTCTGCGCGCGAGATGGCGGGTTGACGATAAGTGCTTTCCGTGATGCTCAGCCACGCGAGCAGCAGCCACAGGCAGCCGGCGCTGCTAAACACGATGATGCCGATGAGGGCGCCGCGTTTCATCGGTTAGGCGTTGCCGTTCCTGCGGTGCGGCGGGATTGCAAACGCTGCGCGATGCGGAGGGCGAGCTCGAGGCTTTGGGCGTAATTGAGGCGGGGATCGCAGTAGGTTTCATAACTGCGCGAGAGATCGGCCTCGGAAAGTTCCTGCGGGCCGCCGGTGCATTCGGTGACATCTTCGCCGGTGAGCTCAAAATGTACGCCGGCGAGTTGGCCGCCATCGGCGGCGTGGAGTTCGAAGGCGGCCTCGAGTTCTGCAAGAATGCAATCGTAGTCGCGGGTTTTCAATCCGCTCTCAGTGGTGGTGGTGTTGCCGTGCATGGGGTCGCACGACCACGCGACTTTTTGGCCGGCCTCGCGCACGGCGGCGATGAGTGGCGGCAACGCTTCGCGCACATCGGCCGCGCCGATGCGCGAGATGAGCGTGATGCGGCCGGGGCGATTGGCGGGTTCCACGGCGTTGATGATTTCGACCAATTCGTTCGGCTGCATTTGTTTGCCGACTTTGATGCCGATTGGGTTCTCGATGCCGCGAAAGTATTCGAGATGCGCGTCGCCAAGGTTGCGCGTGCGATCGCCGATCCAGAGAAAATGCGCGCCGAGGTTGTAGTGGCGGTCGCCGACTTTTTCGGTAAGCGCTTCCTCGTAATCGAGCAGCAACCCTTCGTGCGACGAAAATAATTCAACCGTTCGTAGCGCGCCGGTGCCGCGCACGCCGGTGGATTCCAGAAAATCAATGGCATCGCGAATGCGCTCAACCATATCTTCGTACTCGGCGCGATGCGATTGGCTGCGCACAAAGCCGAGGTCCCAATGTTGCGGATGATGCAAATCGGCAAAGCCGCCATCGACCAGCGCGCGCGCGTAATTCAGCGTGGCGGCGGAGAGATGGTACGCCTTCACAAGCCGTTTCGGATCCGGCCGGCGCGCGGCGAGGTCGGGCGTGATGGCGTTTACGTTGTCGCCGCGGTAGCTTGGCATTTCGATTCCGTCAACTGTTTCCGTGTCGCTGCTGCGCGGCTTGGCAAACTGGCCTGCCATCCGGCCCACACGGATGATTGGAATGCGTGCGCCCCATGTGAGGACGAGGGACATTTGCAACAGGATTTTCAGCTTCGCCTCGATGGCGCTCTTTGTGCAGTCGGCAAAACGCTCGGCGCAATCGCCGCCTTGGAGCAGAAACGCCTTACCGCGGGCGGCCTCGGCGAGGTGGGCGCGAAGGGCATCGACTTCGCCGTGGTTCACCAAAGGCGGCAGAGCGCGTACTTCGTCCAGTGCAGCTTGCAATGCGCCGGCATTGGGCCAGGGCGGCTGTTGCTGAATGGGCTGGGCGCGCCACGAGGCGGGGGTCCAGTGGGTGGCGGTGTGATTCACGGCGTAGGCTATACCGCGTGGGCGGGTGTGGGGCGAGATTAATTGGTGTTGTCGCTCGGCTCGGTGGCCCGGTCGACATTACGGGCTCGGCTCGGGCACCGGGCCTTGTACGGGGGGGAGGTTGACTTTGGGATCCTGCACGAACACCCAGCCGTGATCAGATACCTTGGCGAGGACAAGGGTGAGCGTGATGTTCAGTGGTGTGGCGCCTTTGGCAAACCAAACGGTCACCGGCCCGCCGTGCATCTCGATGCCCTGATATTGATCGGTGAGTGTTGAGGTATCCACGCGCGATACCGTGAGCTGCGCGGGATCCAGTCCGGCGTTCTTGAATTGCAGCACCACATCGAGAAAGCCGCGTTGCAGGAATTTTTCGCGCATTTCGGGCAGCTCGATGGTCAGTCGTTTGAGGCTGTTGGTGAAGGCAAGATCCATTTGGCGGCGTTGAGCCATGAGGTTGAAAATGCGCGTTTGTTCGGCGTCAGTGCGTTCTTCGCGCGGCTTGGCCTCCTGAAGGTCGGCTAAATTTTTCGCGAGCAACTGACTGGAGTGCTGATACATTTTTCCGGTGAACTCCATCCACGCATTGGTGGGCGCGCCCAGCATCGAGAGGTGCATCATTTGGATGGCGTCGTTGGCGGAGAGCGATTCGTGAAATTTCCGTGCGAGTGCCTCGGGCGATTTGTGCGGATTCACCGGCGCGGTTAGGGAATTGGCCTTCCCACCTTTGGGGGGGGCGGGCTTGGGAGGAGTGGAGTCGCCGCAGGCGGCGGCCAGCAGCAACGCGCCGCACAGCGCGATGGGATAAAAAATAATCCTATTCATTTTCTGGATTGAGTTTCTTTTTTAATGCCCCCACCCACACGAGGACATCTTCATTGTCGTAGCCCTCAATGCGGTGGAGCACTGTGCCGTCGGCATTGAGTAACAGGAAGGTGGGAAACCCCTGGACGGCGTATTTGTGAACGAGCAATTTATTGGCGTCGGCCTGCGCCTTGGGCGGGGAGGTGTGACGCGGGAAATTGGCGCGCACGAGCACGAGCTTTTGGGCGGCCCAATCGCGAAACCCCGGTTGCGTCAGCACGCGGTCGTGCAGCGCGATGCAGGAAGGGTTCCAGTCCGAGCCGGTGAATTCGAGCAGCACACGCTTGCCCTCAGCGCGGGCCTGCTTGAGGGCGGCGGGGAGGTCGGTGCCCCAATCCTTCTCGGTGGCGGCCTCGGCGGTGAGGTCGATGAAGCGCAGTTCTTCGGCGACGCGCCAGCGTTGCCCGGGCAGTTTGGCGCAGTTGGAAAGCTGTAGCCGATAGCTCTTGCCGCCGGCGCTGAACATCAGGTCCACCCGCGCCTCGGGCAGGATGAGATCGGTTTGCGGGTTTATGGAAAGCACCACGGCAGGCTTGCCCGCTTGGGCCCAATCCAGCGGAGCGTTGGTGGTGGTGTGGTGATGAAAAAACGTTAATTGCGATTTGCTTAATTCGCTGACGAGCGTTTGCATCGCGGGCCATTCGGTGGCGAACGCGGTTTTGGGGTTGGCCAGAAACGCCTTGGACAGACGTAGCGTGTCAAGTTGCAGCGCGTTGCGTTTGTCCACCGGGATGGCTTCGAGCCGGGCGATGTATTGGCGCGCTTCCTTTGCACGCACGGTGCGCAGGGCGGTTTCCAGTTCGGGTGCGGTCAGGCCGGCGACGGTGAGGGCTTGAAACTTCGCGGCATCACCTTGCTTAAACGCGTCGAAGACTTGTTGGCCGAGTTGTTGAAGTGCCTTTTCGTCAGCGGAAGGCAATGGCGAGGCCGGCTTGGGAGACGCGGGTTCTGGGGGAGGTGCCGAGGGGGTTTGTTTGCGTCCACACCCCGCCATCACCAACAGAGTGGCGAGCAGCGGCAACATCGTGTGGGCCCAAATCGGGTGCACTGGGAAAAGCTACGGTGCCGGGCCGGGGTTGTCGACTGTGATTCATCCACCACTAATCCACCGCCGAGAGCCGTAATGTGAATTCCAGTCCGCCCCCGTTGCGGATGCGGCAGCGGACGGTGCCGCCGCACGATTCCACCGTGCTTTTTACGATGGCCAAGCCGAGGCCGGTGCCGCCGGTGTCGGGCGATCGGGAAATTTCCGGCCGGTAAAACGGGTCGAATAGTTGGGGGAGATTTTCGGCGGATACGCCCGGGCCACGATCGGCGAATGTGAGTTCGACGGCGTCACCTTGCCGCTGTGCCCGCACCTCCAGCGTGCCGCCGGTTTGGGCGTATTGTTCGGCATTGCGGGCGAGATTGCCCAGCGCGCGGGCGAGGCGGTCGGGTGCGGCGTTCACGTGCATCGCTTCGGGCACGTCGATGTGGTGCGATAGTCCGGGGGCTTCGCGGCACAGGGCTTGTTCCACACAATCTCGCAGCGGCACGGGCTCCAGCCGAGGCTCAGTGTGCGCGCCGGTGCGGGTGAAAAACAAAAGCTCATCCACCAGCGCGGCCATTTGTTCTACCTCTTCCTGTAGATCGGTGAGTTCTTCCTGTTGCTCCGGCGAGGCGGTTTGGGCGAGCACGCAGAGGGCCATTTGCACTCGAGCCAGTGGCGCGCATAATTCGTGAGCCACGTCGCCGAGGAACCGGCGCTGGCCGCCGACTAATCCCTGCAGGCGCTCGGCCATTTGATCGACCGCGTGGGCGAGCCGTCCGATTTCACCCCGTTGCTCAAGTCCCACGCGATTTTGAAAACGGCCTTCGGCAATTTGCTCGGTGAGGTCTGTGACTTCCGCTAGTGGCCGCGTGATGCGCCGCACCAACGGGAGCCAAAATAAAATCGAGAGCCCGAGCACCAACAACAGAATGGTGAGCCACGGCCACGGTTCAGCGAAAAAGCTGCCACTGTCCATGGGGTTACTGGCCATCAGCAGGATCGCGTTGTAGCGCGAATGATCGGGCGCGGCGCGCAGGTCGGCAACGTCCCACGATGAAAATGGCGGGCCGGTGCCGGGCACGCGCACGGGGATTTCCAGTGCGGCCCACACCTGGCGTTTCCCCGGCACGGATCGTGTGAACACTGCCGGTCGCACGACTGGCAGCGACTGGGTGACGGCGGGTTGTGGCGTGGGCGGGGCGTAGGCGTTCAGCACGGTGGCGAGTTCGGCGGCATTGAGTTCGCCGTTGGCGTCGCGATCGGCCTGCTGTAGCCATTCCGCCGGCGTGGTGGGCGTGGTGGCGATGAGCGGATGCAAATGGCGCGGTGCCAACGCGGCAAACTGCGTGCGTTGGTGGTCAGAAAGCACGGCGCGCACTCGGGTGTTGTAGGCCTCCACCGCGGCTTGGGGGTCGGGGGTTTGGCGAAATTGACGGAGGCTTTCGAGCCAAATGGTTTCAATTTGGCCGAGTTGTTCGGGTGAAAGATGGAGGGATTCGAATTGGCGCGTAAGATGCCGGCGCACGGGCGAAACGGCTACGGGCGAAAAGGATTCATTTAATAATGTTTGCACCGCATCGTCGGCCTGAAAATCATCCTCCAACAACGAGCCGCCGTGCGCGTGGCATAGATGAAATTCCACCCGGTGCCGTTCGCTGTGGCGTTGGACGATTTGCAGCCAATGGGTGCGTGGCGCGCTGATGAGTTGATCGCTCAAGGCCGCGGCGGCGTGGCGCACGCGCTCCTCGGATAATCCCGCGAGCGGGGAGGCGGGGCCCATTTGAAACCGGTACAGCCCCCACAAGCCTGCGCCCACCAAAATGAGGTTCAGCAAAAATCCGCCAAGAATGCGGGCGAGTAACGTGTCGCGAAATCGAATCGTGCGCATAGTGGCGGGTTAGTGCTCGATCATCAGGTAGCCCACCGAACGTACGGTGCGGATATAGTTTGGTTTTTTTGGATTGTCACCGAGTTTTTGGCGCAGGGCGCAGATGTGGACGTCGATGGAGCGGTCGAACACCTCATGCTCGCGGTCGGCGATGGCTGAGAGGAGTTGCTCGCGCGTGCAAACGCGTCCGGCGGATTTCATTAGCGTGCTGAGTAGATCGAATTCCAGCGCCGTGAGCTGCAGGGGTTGATCGCCGAGCGCTGCGGTGCGTGAATCGGGCCGTAGCCGCAAGGGGCCATTGCTCAATTCGCCGATTGCTTCGGGAGTGTTGTGGGCTTGGGCCGGGGCTGAAGCGCGGCGCATCACCGCGCGCAGGCGGGCGAGCATTTCGCGCGGGGAAAGGGTTTTGAGCATATAATCATCGGCGCCCAGTTCAAGGCCCACCACGCGGTCGGTTTCCTCTCCGCGTCCGGTGAGCATCAGCACAGGCACGTTGGATTCGCGCCGGATGCCTTTGAGTATTTCGAAACCGTCCATTTCCGGCAGCATCACGTCGAGCAATATCGCGTCGGGCACCCACTCCAAGGCGCATTGCAAGCCTTTGGGGCCCGTGTGAACGGCTTTCACCTCGTAGCCCAACGGCCCGAGATATTTGCCGATTAACCGGCAGAGCTTCGGATCATCATCGATGATCAACAAACGCCGGCCGGCATTTTTTGAGGCATTCACGGCGGGAGGATGCGCGGGTTCAAGATCAAAAGCGTTCATCTTTACTCAATCTTAACAATTTTCCCGTCCGCTGGAAATAATTTGTTAACATAGCCTGCCTAAGCTGCGCCCTTTATGAACGTAACTTCGGACACAACAATGCGCCCGCGCACATCGGGATTTACCTTGATTGAATTGCTGGTGGTCATCGCCATCATCGGCATCCTCGCCTCGATGTTGCTGCCCGTTTTGGCGAAGGCCAAGACTAAGGCGCGCGGGGTTGTGTGTATCAATAATTTTAAAAATCTCTCCGCCGGTTGGCAAATGTATGTGGATGAAAATGATGACCTGATGATGCCGGGCCGGTTTGCCAAAGAATTCGGCGGCAAAACTAATCCAAAGAACTGGTACGAAGTGGGTAATGGAATGAAGTACCGCCCGCGGTGGGTGGCTTTCATGGGAATGCATGTGGGGGTTTATGCGTTTGATAAACCGCTGACCACCAGCGACCGGCAGGATTATGACAACCCGGTTTACATCAATCCGCTCCGGCCGACGTGGAAGGATGAGCGCAATTACGCCTTTGGCTATAACCACCAATTCCTCGGCAACGGCCGCAAGAGCAACGGGGAGTTTCATAACTATCCGGTGTACAGCGCCTCCATCGTTAATTTTTCCAGCACCGTATTGGGTGGCACTTGCATGGGCACGGCGGCGGGTTTTTCAGAAAAAGATCGCACCGCATACGTCAATAGCGGCGGGAGTTACAGCAGTTGGGGGAATCACGGCTGGTCGCTGGATCCTCCGCGCCTCACTACCCGGTCCGACATTGGCACGGGCGACCCCGGCAGCCCGCGCACGGCGGTAGATCCCTGCCTGAACGGCCGCGCGATTGTGGCTTTCCTCGACGGAGCCGTCTCGGCCCAAACGCCCAAAGAGCTTGGCTATGTGCAGGATGAATCCGGCAAGTTTCTCAATGATGGGGGTGCAAGCAACCGTTACTTCAGCGGCGAAGATCGTGATATGGATCCTCCCGTGGTACCCGGGAAATAGGTTGAGTGAACAGTGAGCGGGGGAGAGGGTTTCAGTACCGAAACAAATCACCGTTTCGATCCCAGTGCCTGCCGCGGATGAGTCGGCCTTTCACGTAATCCGCCCGCATCTTGAGCGCGCCGGAATCTATATAGTACCAAAATGCGTAGCCTTCAAACAGGCGATCGTGCTTGAACACTCCTTCGTAGCGGAGCTTACCATTGGGGAACCATTCCATGCCTTCGCCTTCGCGGCGGCCTTCCTTGAATGCGCCGTCAAATTTGCGTGCGCCGTTTTCGTGCAACAAAGTAGTGCTGCCGGTGAATGGCTTTGGATCACCCGCTTGATAAAACAGGAGGTCCGCCTGACTGCGTGTTACGCTGCCGACCCATAGCGGGGCTCCAACCGTGGCGCCAGGGTTTAGGGGAGGCTCTAGTACCGCTGGCAACACGGGCGGGATGGGATGATGCGGCGCGATGGGGGCGAGGTTCCCCGGCCCCGCGGGTTCGGTTTGAGGGATGTTTAAATTCGCACTTACCGCGGGAATCAACGGCGTGACCTCCGCCGGTGGCGTTGCTGCGGGCGTCGCCGGCCCAACCGGCCCAACCGGCGCGGGTGGCACATCAAGCACCGCCGGGAGTGGGGCCGTTTCCGCCGTTTCTTGCCATGGCAAATATTTGCAGCCGTTGAAAATGCAAATCAAGCAAAGGCCACTCAGCGCCAAGACAGCGCTCTTTATAGAGTACACGGGTTTCACAGTGGTGTTGACGCAGCAAATGTAGTGCCAGTAACATAGAAAAAGCAAAATGGTGCGAATAATTCAGAAAAAACCGAAAATTTAGCGAAATATGGCAAAAAATGTGTTTTTCCGGTGGGTCATCAGTTTGGGTTTTCTGGAGATTCAGCACACATGCCGCCCATTCTCCCGCTCTCGCTTGTGATTGCAAATACTTGTTTTTGAAAATCGGAGTTGACATCCGTGGATCATTTCGCGTTCACTCCGCGCCTCTCCGGGAGGTTGAATGACTAAATCCAACAAGCCT
Organism: Limisphaerales bacterium; assembly: GCA_014382585.1. NCBI lineage: Bacteria > Pseudomonadati > Verrucomicrobiota > Verrucomicrobiia > Limisphaerales > Limisphaerales bacterium. The sequence continues at coordinate 120,455 of JACNJL010000057.1, forward strand.
AACTCATTTGATGTGATTATGGCGGCGATCGCAATTTTTGCGTTGGTCGGCTTTTGTGTGGCTTTGTGGAAAATCATGGGCTGAGCACCCGCGGAAATCTGCCTTTTTTTAGTGAAATACAGTCCAATTCGGACTTGATCGTTTTTCACCGTTTTGGCATCGTTCGCCAGATTAATAGTTGAATTGCGGCGCCACAAAGGCGTCCAATTTCCAGCACCATGAAAATTCGGAATCTCTTTTTCACAATGGCCGCAGTCGCGGTGTGTTTGCCTGCGATGGCAACGGAAGCCAAAGAAAAACTCCCCACGGCCGAGCAGCGCTTTGGCGGCAAGATTGAAGACGCGGAGAATCCCAGCTTCCGTCGGCACGTGGTGCCGCTCGCCAGCAAGCTCGGCTGCAGTGGGCGCGAGTGCCACGGATCGTTTCAGGGACGCGGTGGATTTCAGCTTTCGCTCTTTGGTTATGATTTCAAAAAGGATCACACCGCCATTACCAACGACACGAAGGATGATATCCGTGTGGATATGGAAAACCCGGCGAAAAGTTTGTTCATCCAAAAACCGCTGAAACAAATCAAGCACAAGGGCGGCGAGATTTATGAGGAAGGCAGTTGGGAACATAACCTAATGCTGAAATGGATTCAGGAAGGCGCGAAGCTGGACGTCGCTGAAACAGGCGCGTTTGATCGGTTGGAAATTTTCCCGAAAGAAATCGTCGCCCGCAAGGCCGGTGAAAGCATCCAACTCAAAGTACTCGCGCATTGGGCCGACGGCACGGTGGAGGATGTGACCGAGTTCACGCGGTTCCGCACGAATGACGAGAGCGTGGCTGAGGCGCACGAGGGCGGGCGCGTGGAAATCAAAGGCAAAGGCGATTCGCACGTGGTGGCATTTTACGACAACGGCGTGGTGCCGGTGCCGGTGATGCTGCCGGTCAGCCATTTGGTGGGCAAAGATTATCCAAAAGTGATGACGCCCACGAAGGTGGACGCGTTGGTGGTGGACAAGCTGCGCAAGGTGGGCCTCGTCCCTTCGGAGACCTGCACGGACACCGAATTTTTACGGCGCGTCACGCTGGATGTGACCGGCACATTGCCGACTTCCGATGAAGTCAAAACATTCCTCGCCGATAAATCCGAAGACAAGCGCACGAAGAAAATCAATCAACTCCTCCAGCGCCCTGCGTACGCCGCGTGGTGGGCCACGAAGCTCAGCGATTTCACCGGCAACAGCCCGCAACAAATCCGCGTTAATAACCTTCCGCGTGACGCCAACCTCAGCGGGATGTGGTACGATTGGCTTGAGCATCGTGTGGCGGAAAATGTCTCGTACGATAAGATCGTCGAAGGCATCGTGATGGGTTCCACCCGCACCTCACCCGACCAAACCTTCGAAGAAATGTGCGAAGAAATGGGTAGTTATTTCCGCGACAAAAATCCGAAAGACTTTGAGGATCGCAAAAATATGCCCTTCTTCTGGGCGCGCCGAAACCTCCGCCAACCCGAAGCCAAAGCCATGGCCTTCGCGTACAGTTTCCTCGGCGTGCGCATTCAGTGCGCCAACTGCCACAAACATCCGTTTGACCAATGGACCCAGCAGGATTTCAAATCCTTCCAAGCCTTCTTCACCCCGATCATTTCCGGCACCAATAACCGGAGCGAGGGAAAAGGCAATATGGATTACCGCACGCTCACTGCCGAGTTGCGGAAGGAAGCGGATTACGATCGCAACGATCCCAAGCAAAATCTGAACCGTCTCCTGCGGCCCATTATTGAAAAGCGCATCAAAGCCGGCAAACCCATCCCGTGGCAGGAGGTTTACATTCGCCAACAGGTGCAAAACAAATACACCGAGCGGCAACTTGAAAAAATCCGGAAGCGCAACCCGGACTTTAATGCGCGCGTCATCACCCCGCGCGTGCTCGGCGGTGAGGATGTTTTGGGAGCCAAATACAAAGACCCGCGCGCGCCATTGATGGAATGGCTGCGTGCACCGGAAAACCCCTATTTCGCACGCGCCTTTGTGAATCGCGTATGGGCGCATTACTTCGGCCGCGGCATCGTGGAGCCGGCTGATGACTTAAATCTCGCTAACCCGCCCAGCAACAAGGCGTTGATGGATCACCTCGCCAAAGGATTTGTGGCGAGCGGTTATGACATGAAATGGGTGCACCGCGAAATTATGAACAGCGACACCTACCAACGCTCGTGGCGCGTGAATGATACCAACAAGTTGGATGAGAAAAACTTTAGCCGCTACGTCCTCCGCCGGTTGCCCGCCGAGGTAGTGGCCGATTCCATTATGCAAGCCACCGCCTCCGACGACCGCGTGGAGGAATTCGTCACCAATATGGACACCCGAATGATTGGCAGCGCCAGCACCACAAACTATCGCGGCCGCAATGGCGCGGCGTATATGTTGCAGCTGTTCGGCAAACCGTTGCGCGAAAATAATTGCGACTGTGAACGCACCAGCAGCCCCACGCTCTTGCAAACCATCTTTACGCGGAACGATCCGGAAATGCTCGCACGCATCGAGGGAACCGCACGCGGCAGCAGCAGCTGGATCAGCGAATTGCGCGTCGCCCACGGCGAAAGCCCAAGTGATCGCGCCAATGCCGCGAAGGCCCTGCAAATGCGCCGTACCTTGGAAGGAATGCGCACCCGTGCCAAACGCTTCGCCGCCAACAAGCCGCGCAAGCCCGAAGGCGACGACCCCGCCCTCCTCAAACAGTTTCAGGCGCGGCTTAAAACATATCAGAAATCGATGGCAAAAATGCAGGGCACGATTGCGGGTTACGAAAAAAGCATTGCCAAGCTCGTGCCGCCAAAAGCAAAGCTTTCGGTCAAAGAAATCGATGCGATGATCACCGAGGTCTTCCTGCGCACGGTGAGTCGGTATCCTTCGCCGGATGAAATGAAAAGCGCCAAGGCCGATGTGGCCGCCGCAAAAGATGCCGTTACCGGTGTGCGCGATTTGCTTTGGGCGATGCTCAACACCAAAGAATTTATGGTGAATCACTAACTGAAACTTTTTAACAAAACTCAATAAGGAAATCAAAAATGGAAGAATATAGACATAACTTTGAGCGAAATGGTTTTTGCATCATACGTGGAGCTATCAATCAAGATATCATAAAAAACGCGAATCTCGTTATTGATGAGTTTTTGGCTAAACATAAACATATGTTGCTAAAAGAAGGCTTGCTTGCAGATGGATTATTACAACGAGTTGTAAATTTTCATCACTGCATAACACCTCTAAAAAATGTTTTTGTCGAGGCAATGGAGAGTTCGTCAGAGGTAACGGACAAATTCGGTAGAGCAACGCTATACACGTCACTATTTTTTGAGTTGGGCAGCCAACAACCATTACATAGAGATACACCCTATTTTTTCTCAGGAAGCCAAAGTGGATACATGGGGGTGTGGGCGGCTTTAGATGATGTCGATGATACTAATGGACCTCTGGTAGTCGTAAAGGGAAGTCACAAGTTAGGGGAGCCCAATTTGGAGAAGCTCAAAATGAAATATCACCCTAACGAGCCAGTTCCCCCATCATCATCGGAATTATTTAACGCATACAATGAAGAGCTTGTTTCATTTGCTAATAGTGCTGGCTTAGAGACTGTTGTTTGTGAGGTGAGTAAAGGCGATGTTATCGTTTGGGATCCTGCGACATTACATGGCGGGCTTCCTCACTTAAACAAAGAAAAGACTAGACGCAGTTTTGTAATGCACGTCACGCCGAAGAACATGCCGATCAAACACATGGATTATTTTTTCAATCCCAATAAGCCCATAGGGGAAACCAATAAGGACTACGAAAATTATTCAGGGCGTTTAATTGAAGTTGGCGACAAAGTCGATTTTATGCACAAGAAAATCATGCCTGTGGAGTTACTTGGTCGGTTTGATAATAAAGGGGAGAAAAATTAATGACAAACAAACAAGTCAAGGAATTAGGAATCCCTCACATTGAAAGCCCATTTTTTCCCATATTATTTGATTCTGAACACCAATATTATCGTTACGCAGAAGACATGAATAGAAATGGCTATACAATAATAAAGGCAAATCAACTGTTACCGACTTCCGATTTTGCCGATCGTTTGGTAAAGGAAATTCGCGAAAAATTTAAAATAGATATACCTAGAAGAATTCAAGATTTACGTGACTCTGTTTCGATTGTTGAAGAATTCATCCATCATCCAAAACTACTAGAGCTCTTAAAATATCTCTATGGGAGAAATCCATTTCCTTTCCAAACACTACATTTTACACATGGCAGTGAACAACATTTTCATAGCGATGCAACACATTTTAATTCAATGCCTGAACGTTACATGTGTGGGGTATGGCTTGCACTAGAGGATATTGGAGAAAGCCAAGGCCCCTTAGAATTTTATCCCGGATCTCATAAATTCCCAATTATTGAAAATGAACATCTTGGAATTGACCTGCTCGTTGAGGAAAAAGTTGACCAAGAAAGCTATGAAGGGGTTTGGCGTGAACTCGTGCAAACAGCCGGTATAGCTAGAGAAAAATTTATAGCTAAAAAGGGGGACATAATTATTTGGGCCGCCAATTTACTTCATGGTGGTTGTAAGCATACGGACTATAACAAATCAAGGTTCAGCCAAGTAACACACTATTATTTTAATAATTGTACCTATTACTCCCCAATGGATTCAGATAAGCAACATTGCTTCATTAAGCAACGATTTGATAATATTGAAGGTCACCAAGGTAATGATTTACATGATTCTCGTAAAAATGTTGTTGATGAATTCAGGGCTAGCTATCAGTCTCTTATTGATCAACATCGAAAGTTACCAAATGATTTCGACGCAGAAAAATATTTATCTCTTCATCGAGATGTAAGGGACGGGGGAATCAACCCCGTAACGCACTATATTTTGTACGGTCGATATGAAGGGAGATCGTATAAATGAACGATGCACTGCAGAATATATGTGATCTTTCAAAGATACTAAAAAGTTCATACGGTGAGAGCCTTAGCGAAACTTCGGGTGGAGGTGATCCGGCTGTCGTTGCCAAAAATTGGAGAGATCTTGTTGCAAGACATCTTCAGATGCCAAAAAATAGTACAGTTCTAGATTATGGGTGTGGAATCGGCCGTTTGGCAATTGGTTTATTGGAAGATAGGAATGATTTAAAATACTTTGGCATCGATGTGGTTCCTGAATTTATTGAGTTCGCAAAAAAATACATTACCAAAATAAATGAAAATTTCATTTTTTTTCTTGTCGATGATGCGAATGAATATTATGAAAAATATACAATAAAAGATAAGACAAAATCCGATTATACTCGTTTTGATTTTTTAGAATGCAAGCCTGATTTTATTTTCGCTCTTTCCCTCTTTAGTCATCTAAATATAGTAGAAGCGCAGAAAGTGTTAAAAAACATCTCTTCATGTATGCACGATGACAGTGTGGTCTTTTTAACGACATTCATTATCGATATTGAAGCGAAAAATTCTATGAGATCGAGTGAAACTTTTCCATTCAATCCAAATTCAACTCATTATTATGAGAGTTATGTTGAAGACGACTATAATGGACCTCAATCAGCTATTGGTTTTGAAAGATCTACTTTAGAAGACCTTTTTTTAACGTATAATCTCGTAATAACTCAACAAATAAGTGGGTATTGGCGTGGCCATAGCTATGCCAACAATAAGTCTCTGCAAGATATTTTAATATTAAGGAAGAGAAAACAAATCCCCGACGATTTTGATGAGGATTTGTATCTTGATAGACACGAAGATGTCAAAAATAGTGGAATGAGTCCAAAATTTCATTGGCTTTCATTTGGGTTTCATGAAGGCCGTCAGCTAAAATGAACGATATCCCCATTACAGTTCGGGGAGTTTCAAAAACATACGAACTCTATAGAAGACCATTTGATAGACTTAAGCAGAGTTTTATTAATATAAAAAACAATATAGGCTTGGATGCGAAGCCGTTGTGGGATGAATTTGTAGCATTGAATGATGTCTCCTTTGATGTAAAACGAGGTGAAACCGTTGGCATAATCGGTCCAAATGGATGTGGCAAATCAACATTATTGCAAATAGTCAGTGGTACACTTACACCTTCCAGTGGTCATGTGGAAACACACGGCAGAATAGCTGCTCTTCTTGAACTGGGGAGCGGATTTAATCCTGAACTGACTGGTCGTGAGAATGTGTACATCAATGCAGCCATTATAGGCCTGTCCAATCAAGAAATATCGTACCGATTTGATGATATCGTATCGTTCGCCGATATTGGTAATTTTTTAGACCAACCGGTAAAAAATTATTCCAGCGGGATGATGGTGAGACTTGCGTTTGCCGTTCAGTCGCAAATAGATCCTGATATTCTAATAGTTGACGAAGCCTTGGCTGTAGGCGACGCGAAGTTTCAGGCCAAATGCTTTGAACGTCTTCGCCAGCTCAAAGAAAGAGGAACCAGCATATTATTAGTAACACACTCCAGTGAGCAAATTGTCACCCACTGTTCAAAGGCGATCTTGTTAGATAAGGGCGTTCAACTTGAAACAGGGGAGCCCAAATTTGTTGTCAATCGATACCATGATCTGTTATTTAGTAAATCAAGAAATACAGCTTTCGGTCAAAGAAATCGATGCGATGATCACCGAGGTCTTCCTGCGCACGGT
>JACNJL010000057.1:127304-129895 GCA_014382585.1 Limisphaerales bacterium
AAGAATTTATGGTGAATCACTAACTGAAACTTTTTAACAAAACTCAATAAGGAAACTAAAATGGCTAAACATACATATTGTGACGGAGTGCAACGGCGCGACTTTCTTAAAGTAGGCGCGTTGAGTGGATTCGGCCTGGGAATGGGGCTGCCGCAATTTCTGGCGAAAGCCGGTGATGGCGCGGTGAACCCCAACGCCAAAGGCAAGGCGGCGATCTTCGTGCGCCTCGGCGGCGGGCCCACCCATATGGACACGTTTGATCTTAAACCCGACGCGCCGGACACGCATCGCGGCGAGTTCAAAGAAATCAAAACCAATGTCCCCGGTGTGCGCTTCTGCGAGCACCTGCCCAAGCTGGCGAAGGTGGCCGATAAATTTGCCATCCTGCGCGGCGTGAGCCACACGCTGGCAGCGCACGCGCTGGGCACGCAATATTTAATGACCGGCAACCGTCCGTTGCCCAGCTTGCGCTTCCCGACTTACGGTGCGGTGGTCAGCAAAGAAATGGGAAGCGCCAAGGAATTGCCAGCCTTCGTGGCCGTGCCAAATCAGGGCAACGATCCCACCGGATTTCTCGGCGTGGAGTACGGGCCGTTTGAAACGGGTTCTTCCCCGCGTGCGGGCGTGCGGATGGATGTGCGCGGCTTGGCGCTGAACGGCGTCACACTCGATGAAGTGGATCGCCGCAACAACCTCGTGGCCAAGTACGATCAAGCCTTCGGCAATTTTGTAAAGGACGACAAAATTCTCGCCGGCATGGATGAGTTCAGCGCCAAGGCATACCAAATGATGCGCAGCACCAAAGCACGCGAAGCGTTTGATCTCACCCGCGAAAGCCCCGCGATCAGCGGCTTGTTTGATGACCAAAGTTTTTCGCAAAGCTGCCTGTTGGCCACGCGCTTGGTGCAATCCGGTGTGAAGTTTGTGACGCTCAATCTCGGCGGTTGGGATACCCACAACGACAACTGGAACCGCCTCAAGAACACCAACCTCCCCGCGCTGGACGCCGGCCTCAGTGGCTTGTTTGCGACGTTGGAGGAAAAGGGAATGCTCGAAAGCACCTCCGTTTTTGTGACCGGCGAATTTGGCCGCACGCCGAAGATCAATGCCCGCACCGGGCGCGATCATTATCCGCGCGCGATGTTCTGCCTAATGGCCGGCGGCGGCATGAAAGGCGGTCAAGTGATTGGCGCCTCCGACGCCAAAGGCGAAGGTCCGAAGGACAAAGCTATCACCCCCGACGATGTGGCGGCGAGCTTCATCCATTCGCTCGGCATTGATCCGACGAAGGAATACCACACCCCCTCCGGCCGGCCCGTAATGATCGTCCGCGACGGCACGGTGATTCCAGAGTTGTTCTAAAGAAACAAATTACTCCAGCCCCGCAGGAAACTGCGGGGCTTTTTTTGTTTGAACCGCCAAGGTACAAAGACGCCAAGGAAAATTTGGGCTTGGCCTTTGGGGGGCTGGGCGGTTCAAATGGGCGGGTGATGTTATTGCATTTGAATTTGTCTCCTCATCTTCACGCAACGGATGGGGTTTGGATGGTGTTGGGGGCGTGGGTGTTGTGGCGGGTGATCGCGGCGGTCCGAGCTCGATAATTTTACCGATGGCTGATGAGAAACAATCTGAATCTGAAAAGGCGAAACCCGCTGAGGCTGAGGTTTCGGAGGTGAAGCCGGTGGAGGAGATGAGTGAGGAGGAGCAGTTGGCGGCGTATGAGGAGGAGATGAAGAATTCCGATTGGGGGCATCAGCCCTGTTAAGATTTTTTGTGGGGACGGTTGAGCCACCCTTCGGCTCAGCAGGAGCACCGCCCTCCCGTGTGCAATCCCCATATTCACAAAAAACTTGGTGCCTTTGCGCCTTGGCGGTTCAACTTTTATTTACCTTAAATCAAACGCTTTGCGTTGGATGGTGGCGTGGTGGTCCTTGAGGGTTTTGGCGATGGCAGGGCGGCTGAGGTCTTTGCGAAAGGCGATGGAGGATTCGGATTTCAGATCGCGGATGACGTAGCAGTAGGTGTTGTTGGCCATCATGCCGAGGAGCTCGCCTTTTTGGCTGAGGACGAGGTCGCCTTTGGAGGGGTTGAAGCTGCTGCTGAAGAGGCCGCCGATGAAGGGTTTATCCATCTTCACGTATCCTTGGTGGGCGGGGTTAAATTTGAATTCCACTTCGCCGTAGGATTTGCCGTCACGGCTGATGACGAAGGCTTTGGGGAATTGATAGGGTCTGGAGGCAATTTGATAGGGTCGAATGCCGCGGCTGGCGGCTTCGGCGATATTCATGAGCGGCGAGGCGAGGACGCGCGGTTCACCGGCTTGGAATTGCGCGTAGGGTAGGTAGAAGGGCACGGGCTTGGCTTGGCCGGTTACGGGGGTGCTCAGGGTGGCTTCCACGTGGCTGACGCCGGTTGCTTCGGGACGGATGGCGAAGGGGGTGTCGCTGGTGTGCAACAGGCCGAATACAAAGTTGCCTTGCTGGATGAGGATGGTGTCGGTTTGGGTAGTGGTGCGGCCGGATTTGAGCCAGACTTTGACGCCGCGGCTGCGGAATTGGCGGAAAAGGGTGTTGGCGCTGATGGGGGTGTTG
>JACNJL010000057.1:130044-142080 GCA_014382585.1 Limisphaerales bacterium
CCTTGAGATTAACTTTAGTTTTGGAGAGCTCGGTGGTCAGGGTTTCGGATTTTTGTTCAGCGGCCTGGGCGCGGGTGGTGGCGTTGGCGGCTTGTTGCTGGGCGGCGTTGGCGGTGGCGTTGGCGGTGGCCTTGGCGATCTCGGCGGCTTGGGCGCGGGTGGCGGCGGCATCTGCGCGGTTGGCGGCGGCATCCGCGCGTTTGCGTTCGGCGTCGGTGCGGGTATTGGCATCGGCGATGCTTTTGTCAGCGCGGGCATTGGCATCGGCGATGCTTTTGTCAGCGCGGGCATTGGCGTCAGAAGCGTTTTTTTGCGCCGCGGCGAGGGCCATCTCGGCGCGCTTTTGGGCATCGTCGGCGTTTTTCTTGGCGGTGTTGAGATTGATTTCAAGATTGTTGATGTCGCCTTTGAGTTTGGCGGCCTCTGCCTCAAGTTTTTTGCGTTCTGCTTCGAGTTTCTTTTTTTCCTCTTCGCTGAGCGTGGACTGTTGGGTGCGTTCTTTGAGTTGTTCGAGGGCGATGCGGTTGGCTTTTTGGGCGGCGTTTTTTTCGGCCTCTTCTGCTTGAGCTTTGCGATACCAGCCGAGGGCTTTTTGCTCGGCATCGTCAATCTTTTTGGCGCTGGCTTGCTGGCTTTCGGTGGCGGTATTGGAGAGGTTGATGTAGGCGCGCTTTTGTTCATCCAGTTCGACGGCGGTTTGTTTAAACTGTAACCGCACCAGCTCAAGGTCGCGGTGGGGATCGCCTAAGCCGGCGCCCGCGGATTGGGAGCCTCCGACGCCTGAGTTCTCGTTCTTTTTGGTTTCAATCTCATCCCACGCGGTGAAATGGATGAGGTTGAGCAGTAAGAAATCGCAAAGGATGAGCAGGAGTGTTTTATTCATAACAAGAGATTATTGGGTGTGGGTGCCGGGCGCGGCTTCGGCGTCCATAATGAGTTGCTGGCGTGTTCCCCGGACGTGATGGATTTTGACAATCGCCACGCATAGGATGCCAAAAATATTTGATGCGTACGCCACGGAAAGGCTGATGCCATCAAGGCCCAGCATTTTGGCGGCGAGGGTGAGAGCGGTTCCGGCGATGCCGATGTAGAGGCCCATGTCGAAGAGGTTGTCTTCATTTTCCAGAAGGCGCAGCTTGAGCAGGGGATCGCCCGTGCCGGAGCGGATTTCGTCCACTTTGGATTTGCAGGTGATGTATACGATGATTTGGATCGCCGCAAAGGCGAGGGCCAGAAAGATGTTGAGAGCAAGGTGGCTGCTGGTTGCAAACATAGTGTTTTTGAGTTCCGAGTTTGGGGTTTGGTTTTCGTCCTCACTGAGGACGGGTAAATTGATGGACACGGTGTATTCAGAGGATTGCGCGGGCTGGAGGAGTACGGGCTCGCCGAGGGCCACGAGGGTGAGGAACAGGGCGCAGGCCATGGCTCGGCGGCGCAGGATGAAGTCGCGCACGGCGTTGGCGCCGTTGGCGGTTATGGTAAAAAAACTGTTCCAAGCGCGCATGAGGATGATGCAGCCGAGGCCGAGTAACAGGTATTTTACAAAGAGCGCCCAGCTGGGATGGCGCAGGCTGAAGGAAGCGGCGGAGTCGAGACCCAACCCGGCACGATCGGATACGGGCAGTTGCTGTGCGAGCACCAACATCATGGAGCCGCGCCCGTGGCGCATGGCGTTTTGTAGCCAGCGGGTGCCGGGGCGCCCGTGGCGAATGAGGTAGCGCGTAACGGCTTCGGGCTGGCCGCTCCAAATAGAGGCGGCGTACACGGCGGGAAATTCAGAATGTTCCAGAGGAATGAACGGCAACGCGGTCCATTCGGCACGCGTGAGTTTGCCGTTGGCGTCGGCGTCCCACTGGATGGGCTGGCCTTTGGCGTCCCGGTTGATCGCGTGGCTGAAGAGGTTGGCGAAGGGCGTTTCGATCAATTCATCGGCAGTGATGAGGTTATCGCTTTTGCCGTTTTCATCCAGTTCGTTAAACGTATCAAAGGGGGGCACGAGTGTTTGCAGTTTGGCAATTTTTGCTAAATGCATAAGGGAGAGCGTGCTTTCGGTGTCGCGCATCAATTGGCCCAGTTGCGGCTGGGTGAGCCGGCTGGCGAGCAGGGTTAAGGAGTGAAGTGCTTCGTGTAGCTCGCTGGTGTTGGCATCCTGCCCGAGGCGATGGAGTTGCAGGTTTAGATCCTGATGAAATTTTCCATTAGCTTCGAGAACGGCGGCGAGGTTGATGGCCGCAGCGTAGTTGCCGGCTTGGCCTTCCAAAGAGAGCAACCGATTCACTCGTTCATTTTGTGTTCCTAACTGCGCCCTCACAGTGCGGCGATAGCTGGGGCTGAAAAAGGGATTGAGAGCCGGAGCGGTTTGGAGCGGCTCTAGTTTTTCCGGTGCGGGTGCAGGGTGTTCCAGTTGCTGGGCAGCGAGATTAATCAGGGGTGCGGCACCCAGCGGGTTGTCGGTTTCGCCAAGTTGATCACGGAATTGTTCAAGAGTCTGCCCTTCCTCCACAGCTGCTTGTGCCAGTGCGTCGGCGTGCAGCGTGTTGTACTGCACGGGGAACAGCCAGCCGACCGTCAAAAATACCACCGCCAATACCCCATGAATGATGAGGTGATGTAACAGATATGGCTTGTCTGTATCGTTTGACGGCAACATAGGTTAACTCCTTGGTCGGCACCCGATAGGTTGCGTGCCTGACCTAATTTTATAGACGTACTGTTTTGGTGCAATGTTCAACCCGAGCTAGTTAACGGGAACTACTCACCGTTGTGAATAAAAAAGAATGGGTTCGGGGGTTTATTTGGCGTGCCGGCCAATGGGTTCTCGCCCTTTGCGCTCTGGGAAGCGCGCGGATCTTTGGGCGTTGGTTTAGGCATCGGTTTGGGCACAGGTGGCTGAGCGAGGTCGGGCAGAATTTGTACGGGCGGACGATTCTGCGCGATCTGCGGCGCGTTCGGTTGATGAGAATTAGGGTGCGGCTTGAACGCGCGGGCGATCCACACGGAAAAATGTGGGCGCATTCGGCAACGCGTTACCCGCTTCATCCCACCAATGTTCATCAGACAGCGCGCCGTCGGCATAAATCGCTTCCTGCCGTTTCGAGCCGTCCGCATGCAAAAAAATCAATGTGCCCGTGCCGTTGAGTACCTTGCCATTTTCTATTCCGGCCAAATCCCACGTAGTGGCGCGGGTCAGTTTTGCGTCCTGCCAAAATGCTTCATATTCCGTGGAGCCATCACTGCGCCACCAGGTGGCTAATCCTTCGGGCTCCCCATCCACATAATCTGCCTCGAAATGTTTCTGGCCATTGGGATGCCACCACGTGATCTTGCCGCTCGGCTTGCCGCCCGAAAAATTTTCCACCCGGGCAAGTTGCTTCTTGGCCTGATCGTGAAATGCAACGAGCGCGCCATCATATGGAAAAAACATTTCCGATTGATCGAACACCAACCAGCCACGAATTTCCACCTGGCTAAATTCAAGGTACGTCGCGGGTAGGTTGGTTTGGGTGGTTGGACTGGGTGTGGGCGTGCCGCCGCCGGGCTCGATGGTGGGGCCGGGCTCGATGGTGGGGCCGGGATCGAGGGAGGGGCCGGCCTGATGATCGATGGAAGCGATCAACGTCCCGTTAGCGTCCCATTCTTGCGTCTGCTTTGCGCTGCCGCGGTCATCATAAGCAATCGTTGTGCGGCGCTGGCCGGTGGCATCAGTGATGGTGGCGGTGTTAACCAAACGCCCTTTGAATACGTGGGCCAGCAAGCGCTCGGTCCCATCGCTGTGCTTGAGATTGATGCGTCCGGTGTAAGGTTCTGTTTCAAATGCTCCGGCCAAAATCGTGGTCTGCCCGTCGGTGATTTGGTATGTGCTCGAGTTGAAATCATCCGCGTAATGATCGCGTGCGGTGGGCTTCACCGCAAAGTACAGGGCTGAATCCCATTCGGCACTATCGATTTCCAGCGGCAGCCGGTTGATATCCAGCCGCGCCAGAAACTTTGCTTCCACCACCCGCTCACCAACGTCCTTGCCGCCAGAATCGGATTGGCACCCGGCCAACGTCAGCATCGCCGCCACCAAAGCGGCAAGGGAATCAACCCGGAGCGATCCGGAAAACCAGCCATCATTCGGCATTTTTTTCATGTTTTCAGTGCGACCTCCCAATTTTGCCGCCAAACAGGGGGAGTTTAGCGGCCGGGAGGCAGAGTTATTCACAGCAATTTCCATGCCGTGAATAACCATTGCTGCCTCTTTTAATGGGTAGCTCCGTGGGGACGAAGGCAATTTACACCAAAAAACCCTGTGACGCACGCGATTTCCGAGATTGGCTCGGGGCCTATCAAGCGCTACGCTTACGCCTATGGCGCGCACGCGCAAATGCCCCGAATGCAAACGCACCGTACTGGCCGACCGTGATCAGTGCCCTCACTGCGATGCGCCTCGGCCGGAATCCCGGCGCTTGGCGGATCCCGGGCGCGGCATCTCCCCTTCCACTGATGGGCGCCGGCTGGCATTAGTCCGCATGCGCAATGGCGGCGTGGTGATGTTCCTTTTTGGCATTGTACTCATAGCCAACGGTGTGGCATCCGAGCCGGCTCCGCACCTGAAACCCATCGGCGGCGTGGGTGTGCTCTTCATCATTCTCGGCACGGTGGGCTGTTTGTGGAGCTGGAAAATGCTGCGTAACGAATAGGTCCGGTGGAATGGGTACAGTGCACAAAAAAGGCGGCGGAATAATCCGCCGCCTGATTAAAAAACCGGGTTACTTTTTCTTGCCACCCGCCGTCACCGTGATGGTGATTTTCTCTGAAACCACCGGCGGGTTGTGCGGGATGTGCGCGTAATCCGCAAACACCAATTGCAACGTGTGCTTGCCCGGCGGCAAATCCAGCGTCACCTCCGTTTGGCCGCCACCGAAATGCTTCAGCGTATCCGAAGCCACCAAGGGCAGCCCCATCGCCGGCATTTTCTCAGCGTCGATTAACAAATGATGATGTCCCGTGTTCGGCATCGGTTTGCCATCGGGCAGCACCAAGCCCGCCGGGCACACGCCCATGCCCTTAAGGCCGAAGGCTACCCGTACCGGGCCTTTCACCGTTTTGCCGTCACGCGGGAAAATGATCATCACCTTCGCGCCCTTGGGCGAGGGTTGGCGTGGGATTTTATCTTCCGCCACCACAGGCATAAGCAGGCTGCAGGCGAGAATAGAAAAGAGGATTTTTTTCATGAGAATATTGATTTCTTCCGTAGGGGTTGTGAGGTTTAAAACGGTTCACCGGCATTGTGCCCAAGGCCCGCCCCGGCGCAAGCCAAAGTTTGGAAAAATGAAAGGCAGAAATGAGTATCGACGCTTAGGCCTCTGCGTCCGGTTCTGGAGTTTCAGCCGCCTCCGCTCCGGGCAGCGGTTGCTGCTGCGGGGCGTTCTGTTGTTCGTACAAGCTCAAGTGCAATTCCGTGAACACCCCGCGCATAAACCAACGTGCCACGATCGCAAACGCCAGCGCCGCCACGCAGCCGCGCATGATCGAGATCCCCCAATCATTGCCCGCTAAGTGGTTAAGCGCCAGCACCAGCAAAAAGCCCGCGCCGCCCGCATGAATCAAATAATGTGACATAGTGTCCGCGCCCAATTAACCATGAAAAACGACCCTACGCAAGGGGCGGATTGGGGGTTTTCGATAAAAAAATCACGGGAAATGAATGGGCAATTACACCTATTTTTGTGGGCTAAACGGCTAATCCGGTGGCGGACTTTGAAAATAAATGCAATAAATTTAAAGATTTCGGGTCTGGAATGCGAATTATATAGTGATAACTCAAAACAAAAACCGGCCCGAAGGCCGGTTTAAGAAACGCTTTCAATCATGGTGTGACCGCGTAACGGTCAGGGAGCCAGACTGCGTTATCTAACTTTGTCTTGATTCCGCAAACAGTATAGAGAGCCAAATCATGAATGACAACCCAAAAAACAACGGAAATTCCAACGGCGCAAGTCACACCTCACACGACCCCAACGCCAACCTCCACCTCGCCTTCGACGTCGGCCATAGCTCCATCGGCTGGGCGGTGCTCGATGCTCCCGCTGATGCGGAGGTGCTCGGCTGTGGCTCGGTGATCTTTCGCGCGGATGATTGTCTTGCGAGTGACCGCCGCGCCTTTCGGCGGCAGCGTCGGCACATCCGCAGCACGCGCCAACGGATTGCGCGCCTGAAAGTTCTGCTGCGGCACCTGGGCGTGTTGACTGAGGCGGAATTGAATGTGCCCGGCTGTGCTTGGCCGTGGATGTTGGCGGCGCGGGTGTTGCGGGGCGGCAAGGCGCTTTCGTGGACGGAGCTGTGGGATGTGTTGCGCTGGTACGCGCACAATCGCGGCTACGATGGCAACCGGCGCTGGAGCCGCGTGGAGAGTGAAAATGCGGTGGATACCGAGAAAGTGCAAAACGCCAACGCATTGATGGAGGAACACGGAACCGAATCGATGGCGGAAACGATTTGCGCGGTGAGCGGGATTGATCCGCTGGGCAAAAAACGCTCGGCGGCGGTGGCGCCGAAGGATCGGTTCAAGAGCCAAAACGCTGCGTTCGATCGCGACGTGGTGCGCGGTGAAATGCAGCGCGTGCTGGAGGCGCACGCGGGCCAGTTGGACAAGCTTGATGCCGACGTCATCCGCTGCCTCATCGGCAACGACCCGTGGGATGACGCCGCGTGGCAAGTCGTGCCCGTGCCGGGCCTCAAGCTGCCCAAGCGGTATTTCGGTAGTTTGCTTTTTGGGCAGCTCGTGCCGCGCTTTTACAATCGCATCATCAGCACGTGCCCCATTTCTGGTGGCAAAGTCCCCACGCGGCACGCGCCGGAGTTTCTTGCGTTTCGCTGGGCAATGCAACTGGCCAATGTGCGCGTGGCCGGTGCGGGCGAAAAGGAGCTGCGTCCGCTCACCGCACCCGAGCGCAAGCAAGTGGATGAGGCGATGCACGCGGAGGGCTTTCTGACCAAGGGCAATTTCAAAAAAGCCGTGCGCGAAATCATCGGCAGCGACCGCGACAACCTCGACACGATGCTGCTGCATCCCGATGCCGAGCGCGCACTGGTGCTCGACCCCGTGCGCAAGTTTGCTCACGGCGGAATCTTGGGCACGCTGTTCCTCACCCTGCCGGAGAACATTCGGCGCTTGGCATTGAATAGTTGGCGGCGCGGCAAACGCCAAACGCTGGCGGATCTACTGGCGCTCGCCGAAAAACACGGCTCGGATACGGGCGATTTTGAAACCGCGCTGGAGGATTACCTCGCCAACCCGCCCAAGTCGCGCGGCAAAAAGAAAGCCCCGCCGCCCACGCGCGAAAGTGTTCTCAACAAAAATCATTTTTACCCTCGTGGCGCACCGGGCCGAGGACCCTACACCCGCACGGTGATGGCCCAAGCGGCGGCCGAGGCGATGGCCGGCGGCGATCCGCGCGAGGAAGGCGGTTGCCTTTATGTGACCGATGAATTGAGGCACGCGCAACTCAACCGTCCGTTGGCCGAGCAAACCAATAACCATCTCGTGCGCCATCGGCTGCTGATGCTCGGGCGGGTACTCGAGGATGTGGTGGCGGAATACGCCGATGGCGACAAAAGCAAAATCGCCCGCGCCGTCATCGAAGTAAACCGCGACGTGCGCGAGCTGTCCGGCAAGAGCGCCAAACAAGTTGCGCAGGATCTCGGCCTGCGCCTTGCCAATCACAAATCCGTTTCCAAAAAACTGGAGGAAGAAATGGCCGCGCTCGGCAAACCCATCACTGCCAGCCTCATCCGCAAGGCCCGCGTGGCGGATGACCTCGACTGGACCTGCCCCTTCACTGGCAAGCGATTTGATGTGCCGCAGCTGGTGCACGGCGCCGTGGACCGCGAGCACATTATCCCGCGCTCGTTGCGCCCCACCGATGCGCTCGATGCGTTGGTAATGACCTTCTCCGCCGTGAACCATATGAAAGGTAAACGTACCGCGTTGCAGTTCATTGAGGAAGAAGGCGGCAATGCCGTGCAAGGCGCGCCCCATCTCACGTTATTTACGCCGACTCAGTACAAAAAATTTGTGGACAAGCTCGAGACCTTTAAAGGCCACGACGATGACAAGAAACGGAAGAAGCGCCGCAAGGATTGGCTGTTGCTCGCCGACTACGAGGAAAAGGAATTCACCCCCGGCGACCTCACGCAGACCAGCCAAATCGTGCGGCTCGGCGCGCAGGTCATCCAGCGGCATTTTCAGGAATGCGAAAAACCGCCGCGCGTCATTTCATTGCCCGGCAGCGTCACCGGCGAAGTGCGCAAGGCGTGGCGTCTCACCGGCACCCTTGCCGTGGCCAACCCGCAAGTGCTTAACGAAGATGGCAGCACCAAGACCAAAACCGAGATTCGCGGCATCACCCATCTGCACCATGCCTTGGACGCCTGCGTGCTGGGCCTCGCCGCCCATTTCATCCCCAACAACGGCCGCGTGTGGCAGCTCATCGTCAAGCGCCGCCTCAATCCCGCCGAGCAAAACGAGCTGTTGCAACTCGGCGTGTACAGCCGCGATGCCGATGGACGCGTGCATCTGCGCGACCTCGCCGATCATCGTAAAGAACAAATCACCCACCGCCTCGCCGAACGCCGCGTGGTGCAGCACCTCCCCGCCCGGATGACCGGCCTGCGCGTGGAGCAAAATACCTGGCGCGTGGAGCAAGTGGAAGACGGCGTGGCCACCCTTAGCCAGCGCATCCGTGGCGAGGATGGCACCCTGCCCGCCACCAAACAAACCACCGAGAAAACCATCAAGCTCCTCGGCCCCGACCCGGTGCCCGGCAGCGAGGGCAAACTCGCCGCCCTGAAAGGTGCGCTCGTCATCCCCGAGAATTTTGGTGCTGCCATTCTCGATAACGCAAAAGAGGGGAAGCCATTGTTCGAGATTGTTCCCTTTCACAAGGTTTGGCCAAGATTGCAGAAAATTAAAGAACGCAATGGGAACAAATTCCCGCGTGTTATTCGAAATGGGCAGATAATAAAAATAACTGGTCACCAAAAATCTGGCTTGTGGATGGTTCGGAGTGTGAAGCATTCACTCAAGTTAGATTTAACCAAGCCAGATGTAATCAAGGTTGCATCTTCCGGCTATGGGATATGGCGTGAAGTTTCACTCGTGACACTTGGGCCCGGGAAAATTGAACTAATGCAACCATCGTTTGCAGGTGTCGTGGCGGAGAATGACGGGAAATGATGGTTCGCGATGTCGTATCACATTGTAAACATAGACAGCCCCAAGTGCTCGCTGAGCTGCCGCGATGGCCAGCTCACTTGTCGCAGCGATGATGGCGAGGTGCGGATGCTGCCGTTGGAGGATATCGCCTCCATCATCATCACCAGTTTCTCCGCCCACCTCCACAGCCACCTGCTACTCGAGGCCGCCAAGCACGGCGTGGCGCTCATCATCTGCGAAACCTTCAAACCCGTCAGCCTCCTGCTCCCTGCTAATCGAGCCACCGACACACTGCTCACCCGCGCCCAGGTGGATTTGGCCGAACCCCTGCGCCGCGAGCTGTGGCAGCGCACCGTGGATGCCAAGTGCGCCAACCAACTCTCCCTAGCCACCCAACTCGCGCCGGAAGATCCCCGCCTCGGCGCGCTCGCCCATTGGGCCGCCGCCCGCCATCCCACACAGGAAGCCACCAGCGCAAAATATTTTTGGGCTATCCTCGCTAGTTCATTGAACGAGCCGAGCTTTGAGCGCGCCCGCGACAAGGGCGGCCTCAACCATTTATTGAATTACGGATACGCCGTGCTCCTCTCCACCGTCCTTCAAAAATGCTTTGGCGTGGGTCTCGACCCCACCTTCGGCATCCACCACGCCATCCGCGAACGCGCCACCCCGCTGGCCTACGACCTGATGGAACCCTTCCGCCCCCGCGTGGATTGGCGCGTCGCCCAATGGGTCCACCAAAACCCCGACGAGAAAAGCTGGGAAGTCACCCCCGAATACCGCCAATGGATCACCACGTTGCCGGTAGAAAAAATTTCCCATCACGGACGCCAGCTGCCACTGCAGGGCGTCCTGGAAAACACCACCCGCGGCTTTCGCCGCGCCGTGCTCGAACAAACCCCCAAATACTACGAACCATGGACACAAGGAAATTCAAAATGGGCTGGCTAATGGTCGCATACGATCTCCCCGTCGGCACCGACGAACAGCGCAAGACCGCGAGCGGCTTCCGCAAGTTTCTCCTCGATGACGGTTTTCAGATGATGCAATACAGCGTGTACGTGCGCCCTTGCGTCACCTTTGCCCGGCAGAAAACCCACATCGATCGCGTGAAAGCTCACTTGCCGCCTGAGGGCAGCGTGCGTGCCATCTTCATCACCCGCGCCCAGTGGGAACGTTCCTACGTTCTCCACGGCGCCCCCGCCAAGGAAGAGCCCCCTGAGCAAATGCCCGAACAAATCCAGCTTTGGTGAAACAGATGCCCCCTGTAAAACAGGGGGGAAGAGCAAGGAATTTGCCGGCCGTTCGTTAGAATGGCCGGCAAATTCCTATATTGTGCCCTCATCTGATTTGGAATCAAGGCAAAGCTGGCAGTATACCAACCCTCCTGCAATTCGCATTGTGCCCTCATCTGATTTGGAATCAAGGCAAAGCTCGGGGATGGGTTGGGCGATCCACGAAAGAATTGTGCCCTCATCTGATTTGGAATCAAGGCAAAGCTTGGCTTAAACGATAGCGGCTTTCGCGAACATTGTGCCCTCATCTGATTTGGAATCAAGGCAAAGCTACGGGGGTTCCTCTAGCGTCTACAATCAAATTGTGCCCTCATCTGATTTGGAATCAAGGCAAAGCCCAAAATATTGCGTCCAAGTCGTCCAAGGATTGTGCCCTCATCTGATTTGGAATCAAGGCAAAGCAGGTTGCTGTGTCATAGCTGGATGGAGGATATTGTGCCCTCATCTGATTTGGAATCAAGGCAAAGCTTTAATTTTGCGCGGGTTTCCTCCTGCCTTATTGTGCCCTCATCTGATTTGGAATCAAGGCAAAGCCAGAAATCGGCGTGCCAATACTCATTTTCAATTGTGCCCTCATCTGATTTGGAATCAAGGCAAAGCTGTGAGGGGCTGTTCCCCTCGTGTCAAAACATTGTGCCCTCATCTGATTTGGAATCAAGGCAAAGCTTAGATATCGTTTTTGATAAGTCGGACATCATTGTGCCCTCATCTGATTTGGAATCAAGGCAAAGCTGATATGTGCTTGCCCATTTCCTGCATTATATTGTGCCCTCATCTGATTTGGAATCAAGGCAAAGCTGAGCGAGCTTATGGCTCTGGAAATATCTGATTGTGCCCTCATCTGATTTGGAATCAAGGCAAAGCCTGTTTATCTGTCAGCATCTTTCAACTCCTATTGTGCCCTCATCTGATTTGGAATCAAGGCAAAGCGAAACGGTTTGCCTGTCAACTGATTTTTCAATTGTGCCCTCATCTGATTTGGAATCAAGGCAAAGCTCGGGGATGGGTTGGGCGATCCACGAAAGAATTGTGCCCTCATCTGATTTGGAATCAAGGCAAAGCCTCAAGGACGTGCTGGCCGCGCTGCTGTTGATTGTGCCCTCATCTGATTTGGAATCAAGGCAAAGCTTGCAATTTCATATATATTTTTTGGTTCTAATTGTGCCCTCATCTGATTTGGAATCAAGGCAAAGCCTGGATCTGTGTGCCCCGAGACGTCCCGTGATTGTGCCCTCATCTGATTTGGAATCAAGGCAAAGCATGGGCGCCGAACGGGCTGGATGCGCCATATTGTGCCCTCATCTGATTTGGAATCAAGGCAAAGCTTTAATTTTGCGCGGGTTTCCTCCTGCCTTATTGTGCCCTCATCTGATTTGGAATCAAGGCAAAGCCACTTCCCGAAGGGCCACGGATACACGGATATTGTGCCCTCATCTGATTTGGAATCAAGGCAAAGCGACCGATGCAGACAGATCCATCTGCGCGCAATTGTGCCCTCATCTGATTTGGAATCAAGGCAAAGCGGGCCCACCGGTGGCTTGC